>NZ_CAJCKD010000007.1:0-111534 GCF_903970855.1 Curtobacterium sp. ME12 | reverse complement strand
GTCGGCCGCGGGGCGGACGCGAGCGGTTGCTGACCGCGCGTGGTGCGCCCGCTGACGATGCCCACCGGGAACGCGACACCCCACGAGTCGAACGACTCGTGGGGTGTCGGAGAACGGGTGTCGAGCGCGCGACGCGCCCGGGCGTCAGGCGTCGAGCGGTTCCCGGACGGCGTCTCGGCCGGCAGAGGCCCGCGTCGACAGCACCACGGCGGTCACCGCACCCACGAGCAGCCCGGCGAGCACCATGTGCGTGCCGACGAGTCCGACGGGCAGACCCGTGCGCGCCTGCGTGAGGCCGACCGCGATCTGCAGGAACTCGACGACGAGGAGCAACAGCGGCCACTTGCTCGGTTGGCGCAGGCGGACGGCTCCGATGACGAGCACCAGGGTCAGGGCGAAGAGGGCGTACGCGGGCCAGGCGTGCACGTGCTCCATCACCGCCGGGTCGAACCCGGTCCGGTGCAGACGCCCACCGTCGACCGCGGCGTCGGCTCCGGCGTGCGGGCCGCTGCCGGTGGTCAGGATGCCGACGAGCACGGTCACGACGACGGCGGCGACGGTGCCGCGGACGACACCCGTGTACCAGCCGGGGACGAGCCGCTGGGCGGTGCGCGGGCCGTGCGTCGTCCGGTAGACCAGCGCAGCGGTCACCGAGGTGAGCGCGGCGGAGACGACGAAGTGCAGCCCGACCACGAAGGGGTTCAGGTTCGTCCAGACGCTCATGCCGCCGATGACGGCCTGCACGGGGATCGCCACGCCCTGAGCGAACGCGAGCCAGAAGAGTTCAGGGCGCGTGCGGAGCATCCGGACGACCGCGAGGAACATCGCGACGGCCACGATCACGAGCACGAAGGTGAGCAGGCGGTTGCCGAACTCGATGATGCCGTGGATGCCCATCTCCGGCGTGGAGACCAGCGAATCCGCCGTGCACTTGGGCCAGGTGGGGCATCCGAGGCCCGAGGCGGTGAGGCGCACCAGCCCTCCGGTGCCGATCAGCACGACCTCGACCACGAAGGACGCCCAGGCCAGCGCCACGACGCGACGGTCGACCACGCGGGGGAGCGACCACCACCGTCCGGTCCGGAGATCCTGCTCGACGGGGGATCCGACGCGTGTCACGAGGGTGGTGCCTTCCTGTTGTTCCGTGCAGTGAACCTGTAGGATTCGAGGGTTCAGCAGCAGTCAAGTCTAGGCAGGCGCCGGCTCCGAATGGGCCGAGATCGCCGATCACTCCACGGACTGCGTGGAACCATTGTCGTTGCGAGGGAGCAGCACCGGGTCCGCATGTCAGCGGTCCGCGGTGGAATGGCGTCCAGACGCCACGGGTTGACACCTGTAACGCTGTCCCGCGAGAAGGAAACGAGGAGACCATGTCCGACGTGCTCATCGACCGTCCCGAGCTCGAAGGGCTCGGCCAATACGAGTTCGGCTGGTCCGACTCCGACTCGGCAGGGTCCTCCGCCCGTCGTGGGATCTCGGAAGAGGTCGTCACCGACATCTCGAACCTCAAGGACGAGCCCGAGTGGATGCTGAAGAACCGCCTCAAGGGGCTGTCGCTCTTCGGTCGCAAGCCGATGCCGACGTGGGGCGCCGACCTGACGGGCATCGACTTCGACAACATCAAGTACTTCGTGCGCTCCACGGAGAAGCAGGCGCAGTCGTGGGAAGACCTCCCCGAGGACATCCGTGCGACCTACGAGAAGCTCGGCATCCCCGAGGCCGAGCGCCAGCGCCTCGTCGCCGGTGTCGCCGCGCAGTACGAGTCCGAGGTCGTCTACCACCAGATCCGCGAGGACCTGGAGCAGCAGGGCGTCATCTTCATGGACACCGACACGGCGCTCCGTGAGCACCCGGAGCTGTTCGAGGAGTACTTCGGCACCGTGATCCCGGCGGGCGACAACAAGTTCGCCGCGCTGAACACGGCCGTCTGGTCCGGTGGCTCGTTCGTCTACGTCCCGAAGGGCGTCCACGTCGAGATCCCGCTGCAGGCGTACTTCCGGATCAACACCGAGAACATGGGCCAGTTCGAGCGGACGCTGATCATCGCGGACGAGGACTCGTACGTCCACTACATCGAGGGCTGCACCGCCCCGATCTACAAGTCCGACTCGCTGCACTCGGCCGTCGTCGAGATCATCGTCAAGAAGAACGCCCGCGTTCGGTACACGACGATCCAGAACTGGTCGAACAACGTCTACAACCTCGTCACCAAGCGTGCGATCGCACACGAGGGCGCGACGATGGAGTGGATCGACGGCAACATCGGGTCCAAGGTCACGATGAAGTACCCGTCGATCTACCTCGCCGGTGAGCACGCCAAGGGCGAGACGCTCTCCGTCGCCTTCGCGGGCCCGGGTCAGCACCAGGACGCCGGCGCGAAGATGATCCACATGGCGCCGTACACGACGTCGTCGATCGTCTCGAAGTCGATCGCCCGTGGTGGCGGTCGTGCGGGCTACCGCGGTGAGGTCCGGGTCGACCCGGCTGCGCACCACGCCGCCAACACCGTGCGCTGCGACGCCCTGCTGGTCGACACGATCAGCCGGAGCGACACCTACCCGGCGATCGACATCCGTGTCGACGACGTGCAGCTGGGACACGAGGCGACGGTCTCGCGTGTCAGCGAGGAGCAGCTCTTCTACCTCATGTCCCGCGGCATGGCCGAGGACGAGGCGATGGCGATGATCGTCCGTGGCTTCATCGAGCCGATCGCCCGCGAGCTCCCGATGGAGTACGCACTCGAACTCAACAAGCTCATCGAGATGAGCATGGAAGGATCCGTCGGCTAGATGTCCAGCACCACCCCTCCCCACATCGACCAGCCGATCGAGCCCGCTGCCGCAGCGCAGGGTGGCACCCAGCACGGCGCCGGAGCCCACTCCGACGGCGGCTGGGACGCCCCCGACAAGAAGGTGCCGGTCCAGACCCGCTCCGAGCGGTTCCAGTCCGGCGACGTCGAGGCGTTCCCGAAGGTCACCGGCCGAGAGGTCAACTGGAAGTTCGCACCGCTCGCCAAGCTCCAGCCGCTGCTGGACGGCGGACTCGACGGATCCGCCTACCCGTACCTCGCCCGACAGTCCGAGGGTGCCGACGTCGAATGGGGCCGCAGCGACGACCCCCGCGTCGGCTCCGCGGGGCTGCCCGAGGACCGCGCCTCGGCCGCGGCCTGGAGCGCGCGCGACGCCGTACTGGCGATCACGATCAAGGCCACCGAGGCACACGAGTTCATCACCGTGACCCGCTCCGACTTCGGGTCGCAGCCCCGCGCCGCACACACGGTCATCACGGCCGAGCCGAACGCGCAGGGCATCGTCGTGCTCGACAACCGCGGCAGCGCCCTGCTCAGCGAGAACGTCGAGATCGTCGCGCAGCAGAATTCGCGACTGACCGTCGTCAGCCTGCAGGACTGGGACGACGACGCCGTCCACGTCGCGACGCACTTCGCCGAGGTCGGCCGCGACGCGTTCCTGAAGCACGTCGTGGTCTCGCTCGGCGGCGACGTCATCCGGGTCAACCCCTCGACGCACCTGGGTGCGCAGGGCGCCGACACGGAGATGTACGGCGTGTACTTCGCCGACGCCGGCCAGTACATCGAGCAGCAGGTCTACGTGAACCACGACGCGCCCAACACGCGCGGTCGGGTCAACTACAAGGGCGCGTTGCAGGGTCAGGGCGCGCACACCGTCTGGATCGGTGACGTCCTGATCGGCCGCGCCGGCGACGGCACCGACTCGTACGAGCAGAACCGCAACCTCGTGCTGACGGACGGCACCCGTGCCGACAGCATCCCGAACCTCGAGATCGAGACGGGCAACATCGAGGGTGCCGGGCACGCGAGTGCGACCGGTCGCTTCGACGACGAGCAGCTGTTCTACCTGCAGTCCCGCGGCGTCCCGGAAGAAGAAGCCCGGCGTCTCGTCGTGCTCGGCTTCCTGGTCGAGGTCATCCAGAAGATCGGTGCGCCCGAGCTCGAGGAACGCCTCATCGCCGCGGTCGAGCAGGAGCTGGCCGAGGGCCGTTCGGTCATCGCCGCACCGGCCGAGGCGGGCGACGCACAGGCTGCCGCCCCGCGGGCCGATGGCGCGGAGGCCACCGCCTGATGGCCGAGAAGGTCTGCGCCGAAGCCGACATCGCGGTGGACAGCCCGATGCGGGTGGTCGTCGACGGTACGGCGGTCGCGATCGTGAAGGACTCGTCCGGCACGGTCCACGCCATCGGCGACACCTGCACGCACGGCGACATCTCGCTGGCGGAGGGCTTCGTCGAGGGTGACTCGCTGGAGTGCTGGGCCCACGGGTCCCGCTTCTCGCTGACCACCGGCAAGCCGCAGAACTTCCCGGCCTACGAGCCCGTCCCGGTCTTCCGGGTCGAGGTCCGCGACGGCGACGTCTACGTCGACGTGCAGGACGTCGTCCCGGTCGACTGAGCACACCAACACTTCCCGCGGCTGACGCCGCACACAGCTGCAACCGAAGGAACGCAATGTCCACTCTGGAAATCCGTGACCTCAAGGTCTCGATCGACACCGACCAGGGCACCAAGGAGATCCTGAAGGGTGTCGACCTCACCATCAACGAGGGCGAGATCCACGCGATCATGGGGCCGAACGGCTCCGGCAAGTCCACCCTGGCGTACACGATCGCCGGGCACCCCCGGTACAACGTCGTCGGCGGCACGATCACCCTCGACGGCGAGGACGTCCTCGCGATGAGCGTCGACGAGCGCGCCCGTGCCGGCATGTTCCTGGCGATGCAGTACCCGGTCGAGATCCCCGGCGTGACGGTGTCGAACTTCCTGCGAACCGCCAAGACGGCGATCGACGGTGAGGCTCCGGCACTCCGTGGCTGGATCAAGGAACTCCGTCAGTCGATGGCCGACCTGAAGATGGACTCGTCGTTCGCCGAGCGCAACGTCAACGAGGGCTTCTCCGGTGGCGAGAAGAAGCGCCACGAGATCATGCAGCTCGAGCTCCTCAAGCCGAAGTTCGCCGTCCTCGACGAGACCGACTCCGGCCTCGACGTCGACGCGCTGAAGATCGTCTCCGAGGGAGTCAACCGCGCCAAGGCCGCGACCGGCCTCGGTGTGCTGCTCATCACGCACTACACGCGCATCCTCCGCTACATCAAGCCGGACTTCGTGCACGTGTTCGTCGCCGGCAAGGTCGCGGAGCAGGGCGGCCCGGAGCTCGCCGACCGCCTCGAGAACGAGGGCTACGACCGCTACGTGCAGGCCGCTGCGGCCGAGGCGCAGGCCTGATGATCGCCGCACTCGCTCCCGACAAGTTCGACGAGGTCGTCGAGGGCCTGAAGGAGGTCCAGGACCCGGAGCTCGGCGTGAACATCGTCGACCTCGGTCTGATCTACGACCTCGCCTGGGACGACGATGCCAACGCGCTCGTCATCAGCATGACGCTCACCAGCGCGGGCTGCCCCCTGACCGACGTCATCGAGGGGGACACCGCGAACGCCCTCGACGGCATCGTGGACGCCTTCCGGATCAACTGGGTCTGGATGCCGCCGTGGGGTCCGGAACGGATCACCGACGACGGACGCGAGATGATGCGCGCCCTCGGCTTCGCGATCTAGTCACGACCCCCTGACGGACGGGAGGTCCGGTGCCAGCTGGCACCGGGCCTCCCGTCCGTCTGTGCGCACGCCACGCGCGGGGCGCGCCGCCGATCGGTCGGGACCGCCCGCCCACGTTCGCGGAGTGGTCGCGTTCAGTCGGCTGGCCGCGGTCCAGGCGACCGAACGCGGCCACCCGGCGTCCGGGTGGCGGGGAGTCGTGACCGACCGGCGGGTCGCGCACACGGCGTGCCCCGCGATCTCGGCGAACCGCCCGAACCACCCGAACCGCACCGAGGGCCGGCCCGCACCGGACGCAGAACGGCCCCGCACCGATCGGGTGCGGGGCCGTTCTCGTGCGCGGCGTCAGCGGCGGCCGACGGCCTTCCACGCGAGCGGCAGGATGCCGGCCGCGATGAGTGCCTTGGCGATGCCACCGACGATGAACGGGTACAGGCCGGCGGCGAGCACCGACTGGACGTCGTTCGGGGCGCCGAGCTGGCCGAGCGCCACGGCCAGGTACGGCAGGCCGGTCACGAACGGGATGGCGCTCGCGAGCAGCATCGCGACCGCCGCGCGTCCGACGTGGCGGTCCCAGTTGCGGCGCGCGAGCCAGCCGACGAGGCCGGCGGCCGGGATGAAGCCGATGACGTACCCGAAGCTCGGCAGGGCCAGCGCCTGCAGGCCGCCCTGCATGTCCGCGAAGAACGGGGCGCCCGCGAGTCCGGCGACCGCGTAGACGAGCAGCGAGAGCATGCCGCGTCGGGCACCCAGGGTCGCGCCGACGAGCACGACGGCGAGCGTCTGCCCGGTGATCGGGACCGGCCACATCGGGACCTCGAGCTGCGCCATCGCGGCGGTGAACAGGGCTCCGCCGGCGACGAGGGCGGCGTCGGTGGCCAGCCCGTGCGTGCGCAGACGGTCGGCGAGGACTGCGCGGGGAGCGAACCCGGTGGCGTTCGTCATGGATTCTCCTAGAATGGACTGCTGGTTCCGTTCGGAACCATCGGTCCCGTCAGCGTAGCGGTGCACCTCACGCACACACCGTTGTGCAAACCCACCAACTGATTGGACGTCCACTGTGCTTGCCGTGCACGAACTCGAGATCCGCGTCGGAGCTCGTCTCCTCATGGAGGACGTGTCCTTCCGTGTCGAGAAGGGCGACAAGATCGGACTCGTCGGCCGCAACGGCGCGGGGAAGACGACGATGACCAAGGCCCTCGCGGGTGAGACGCAGCCCACCGGCGGCAAGATCGAGCGCGGCGGCGAGATCGGCTACCTGCCCCAGGACCCCCGCTCCGGCGACCCGGAGGAGACGGCGCGGAAGCGCATCCTCGACGCCCGTGGTCTCGGTGAGCTCGTGGAGGGCATCCGGCTCGCGACCCTCGACATGGCGAGTGACGACGCGGCCGTTGCCGAGAAGGCGATGCGCCGCTACAGCCGCCTCGACGACCAGTTCAACGCGCTCGGCGGCTACGCAGCCGAGGCCGAGGCGGCCTCCATCGCCTCGAACCTGAAGCTGCCGGACCGCATCCTCGACCAGCAGCTCAAGACGCTCTCGGGCGGTCAGCGCCGGCGCATCGAGCTCGCCCGGATCCTGTTCTCGGACGCCGAGACGATGATCCTCGACGAGCCGACCAACCACCTCGACGCCGATTCCGTCGTGTGGCTCCGCGAGCACCTGAAGACCTACCCCGGTGGCGTCATCATCATCTCCCACGACGTCGAGCTCGTCGACGAGGTCGTGAACCGCGTCTTCTACCTGGACGCCAACCGCCAGACCATCGACATCTACAACATGGGCTGGAAGCTCTACCAGCGGCAGCGCGTCGCCGACGAGGAGCGCCGCCGCAAGGAGCGCGCGGGCGCCGAGAAGAAGGCCGCCACGCTCAAGGACCAGGCCGCCCGGTTCGGCGCCAAGGCGTCGAAGGCCGCGGCAGCCCACCAGATGGTCGCGCGTGCCGACAAGCTGCTCGCCGGCCTCGAGGACGAGCGCGTCGCCGACCGGGTCGCGAAGATCCGCTTCCCCACCCCGGCCCCGTGCGGCCGCACGCCGCTGATGGCCGAGGGCCTGTCAAAGTCCTACGGGTCGCTCGAGATCTTCGCGGGTGTCGACCTGGCGATCGACCGCGGTTCGCGCGTCGTCATCCTCGGCTTCAACGGTGCGGGCAAGACGACGCTGCTGCGGATCCTGGCGGGAGCCGACCAGCCCGACACCGGCGAGATCCAGCCGGGCCACGGTCTGCGCATCGGGTACTACGCGCAGGAGCACGAGAACATCGACGTCAACCGCACGGTGATCGAGAACATGGTGTCGGCGTCGACCGACCTCAACGAGACCGAGGCCCGTCGCGTGCTCGGGTCGTTCCTGTTCACCGGCGACGACGGCTACAAGAAGGCCGGCGTCCTGTCCGGTGGCGAGAAGACACGTCTGTCGCTCGCGATGATCGTGGTCTCCGGCGCGAACGTCCTGCTGCTCGACGAGCCGACGAACAACCTGGACCCGGCGTCGCGCGAGGAGATCCTCAACGCCCTGGCCGGCTTCGAGGGTGCGGTCGTCCTGGTGTCCCACGACGCCGGAGCGGTCGAGGCGCTCAACCCCGAGCGTGTGCTGCTGCTGCCGGACGGCACCGAGGACCACTGGAACAAGGATTACGCGGAGCTCATCGAGCTCGCCTAGTTGCTGCGCGTGCGGTCGGGCGAGGCCCGTCCGCACGGCGCCGCGTTCGCGGTCCGGTCCGGTCCGTGTTGCGTGCTGGGTGCGCGCTTGTGGGGCGGCACGGTGCGCGGGAGCGCGCACGGGGTTGCGAGGTGGGCACGGTACGGCCTGGAGGCGCGGCACCGGTCGTGCGCCGTGCCTCCCGTCCGCACGGTGCCGCGTCCGCAGTCCGCTGCGGCGCTGCTTACTGAGTGCCCGCTTGTGGCGCTGCACGGTGCGCCGAAGGGCGCACGGGTCGCGAGGTGCGCACGGCGCGCTGGCGACGCGCGCTGGCGCACGCGCACGCGCACGCGTCAGCGGCGTGACGCGATGAGCTCGTCCTCGATCTCGGCGTCGGTCTTCGGCTTCGCGTTCTTCCGACGCTCGCGCTCGAGGGCGCGCTCGCGCTCCTCCGGGTCGTCCTGGTTGAGGTTCCGGTACTCCTGCACCATCACGTACGCCAGGAACCCGAAGCCGCCGGCGGCGAACAGGAACCACTGGATGAAGTAGCTGAGGTGCAGCCCCGTGTCGGCATTGGGACGCTCCCAGCCGAGCGGGCGGGCTTCGGTCGGGGCGGGGGACTCCGAGGCGAGCTGCCCGTAGGCGCCCGTCCAGATCGGGTCGTTGACCTTGTCCGCCACGTCGGCGAGGGTCACCGACTGCACCTGGTCGGTGTCCTTCGGGTCGGAGCGGCCGGGGATGCGCGGTTCGCTCTGCTGCAGGCGGACGATCGCGGTCACCTCGCCGGACGGGGGAGCCGGCACGTGGTCGGGGGCGTCCTGGGCGTTGCCGGTCGGCACCCACCCGCGGTCGACGATGAAGGCGCGGCCCTCGGACGTGACCAGGGGCGTCAGGACCTCGAACCCGGGCTGGCCGTTGTGCACGCGGTTGCGCACGAGCAGCTGCGAGTCGACGTCGTAGCGGCCGGTCACGGAGACCCGGAGCCACTCCTGCTCGTCCTGCCAGCTCGAGGGCTTCGGCAGCGCCCGGTCGACGGGGACGGGGGTGTGGTCGTAGTTCTGCGCGACCTGCTCGTTCTGCCGGACGGCCTCGTTGCGGCGGTCCCACTGCCACATGCCGAACAACGCGCAGACGATGGCGAAGGCGACCGCGATCGCGAAGTAGCCGAGCCAGCGGCGACTCCGGACGAAGCGCCAGCCGACGAAGGGTTCGTCGGGGTCGTGCTGCTGCGCCGGAGCGCCCGAACCCGCGGATGCGCGCTGCAGCTTCGCGGCGTGCTTGCGGCCGTACCGGGACTGCGGGTCGAAGCCGTCGGTCATCGCGAGGTGCCGGTGGAGCGCACCCCGACGTCGTTCTTCGGCGCAGCGGTCGACTCGCGCTCGTCGTCGAGATGATCGACGTCCTCGTGCATCCCGGTGACGCGCACCGGGAACGAGCGGGAGCGGAGGTAGTCGGCGAGGAAGTCACGGTGTTCTTCGCACGCGGCCCAAATCTTCACGCGGTCGATCGCGTGGATCCGGGGATTGCGCCAGTTCACGCGCCACCCGGCCGTCGACACGCACCCGGCTCGCGAGCACACCGGGGTGGATCCGGGCTCGGTCTGCAGGTCGAACGTCGCACCCATCAGCGGGGTCCCCACATCTTCGATCGGTCGCCGTTGCGCTGCCACTCGTCCTGCGCGTGCTGCGCCTGCTGGCGGAGGCGGTCCTGCTCGTCGCGGTAGGCCTGGGCCCGGGCGTCCTCCTGCTGTTCGCGGAGTCGCGGGTCGACGGCGTCGTAGAGCTCGATGGACCCGGCGGGGGAGATCATGTCGCTCTCGGTCCGGCTGCCCGCGTTCGCGATGACGACCGCTACCCAGGGGATCACCGCGGCCAGGACGATCGGGATGACCGCCAGCCACGAGTGCCAGATCGAGTACACGAGCACCGCGGAGATGAAGAGGACCACTCGGACGGCCATCTGCCAGACGTAGCGGGACAGGCGGTGCGCCCGGTCCTGCTCCGGTGTGTCCGGCAGCGACGTGATGCTCGTGTGCGTGCTCTTCATACAGATGGTCTCCGTCTACCCGTGGTCAAGCCTAATCCCGCCGGACCGATCGTGGGTGCGCCGCGCGCGAACCGGCGGGGTGGTCCGCTCGGGTACGCTCGTCCGGGCGTGTCCGCCGGGTCCCCGGCACCGCGTGCCGAGCAGATCCCACCGAACGGAGCGACCATGAGCACCCCCCGTACCGTCCTCATCACCGGCGGCAACCGCGGCATCGGCCACGCGCTGGCCGAGCGGTTCGTCGCGGCCGGCCACCGGGTCGCCGTGACGTCGCGCAGCGGTCACGGTGGCCCCGAGGGCGCACTGACGGTACAGGCCGACATCACCGACACTGCCTCCGTCGACGCCGCGTTCACGCAGGTCGAGGCCGAGCTCGGTCCGATCGAGGTCCTCGTCGCGAACGCCGGCATCACGAACGACCAGCTGCTCCTCCGCATGTCCGAGGACGACTTCACGAGCGTCGTCGACACGAACCTCACGGGCACCTTCCGCGTCGTCAAGCGCGCGACGAAGGGCATGATGAAGGCCAAGTTCGGCCGCATCGTGCTGATGTCGAGCGTCGTGGGCGCCTACGGCCAGATCGGCCAGGTCAACTACGCGTCCTCGAAGGCCGCCCTGGTCGGCATGGCCCGGTCGATCACGCGTGAGCTCGGCTCGCGCGGCATCACCGCCAACGTCGTGGCGCCCGGCTTCATCCAGACGGACATGACCGCCGCACTCTCCGACGAGCTGCAGGCCGAGTTCAAGAAGGCGATCCCGGCCGCCCGCTACGGCACGGTCGACGACGTCGCGGACGCCACGTTGTTCCTGGCGAGCGACGGTGCCGGGTACGTCTCGGGTGCGATCATCCCGGTCGACGGTGGCCTCGGGATGGGGCACTAGCCCCCGGACGGCTCAGCCGCGCAGGCCGAGCGTCGCGAGCACGGCGGACAGGTCACGGTCGACGACCGCGACGTCCGCCTGCTCCCGCACGCGCGGCTTCGCGTCGAACGCGACCGACAGCGCCGCGACGCGCATCATCTCGAGGTCGTTCGCGCCGTCGCCGATCGCGATCGCCCGTGCCGGGTCGACCCCGTCCGCGTCCGCCCACTCGCGGAGCGCGACGGCCTTGGCGTGCGCGTCGACGACGTCGCCGAGCACACGGCCGGTGAGCACGCCGTCGGTGACCTCGAGACGGTTCGCCCGGCAGTGGTCGAGCCCCAGCTGCTCGGCGAACGGGTCGAGCACCTCGTGGAAGCCGCCCGACACCACGCCGACGGTGCCGCCGGCGGCGTGCACCGCGCGGACGAGCTGGTCGGCGCCCCGCGTCACACGGACCGCCTGCTGTGCGCGGACGAAGACGTCAGCCTGGAGGCCCGCCAGGGTCGCGACACGCTCCCGGAGGCTCTCGGCGAAGTCGAGTTCCCCGCGCATGGCGCGCTCCGTGATCGCCGCCACCTGTGGCCGGGTCCCGGCGCTGTCGGCGAGCAGTTCGATCACCTCGTCCTCGAGGAGCGTGGAATCGGCATCGAGGACGACGAGGAAGCGGGGCACGCACCAACGGTACCGACTGACGGAGGCACGGCCGCGTCCGTGACGCGAGCCGTGCCTCCAGGCCGTCCGTCCGGGGCTGCGCCCCGGGTGTCTGCTTATGCGTCGACGGGGACGCCCTTGCCGACCCATGGGCGGAGCCCCGACTCGGTGACGGATCAGGCGTCGACGCGGACGCCCTTGCCGACCCATGGGCGGAGCCCCGACTCGGTGACGGATCAGGCGTCGACGCGGACGCCCTTGCCCACCACGGTGATGCCCGACTCGGTGACGGTGAACCCGCGCGCCTCGTCGGCCTCGCGGTCGACGCCCACCTGCGCACCCGGCGCGAGGACGACGTCCTTGTCGAGGATGGCGCGGTTGACGATCGCCCCGGCGCCGATGGTGGCGCGCTCGAACACGATCGAGTCGAGGACCTTCGCGCCGGAGTCGATCGAGCACCAGGGCCCGATCATGCTGCGCTCGACCTGCGCACCCGACACCAGGCAACCGAGCGACACGAGCGAGTCCACCGTGGACCCGGTGTTGCCGTTGGCGTCGCGGACGAACTTCGCCGGCGGCAGGTTCGTCTGCTGGTTGAAGATCGGCCAGTCCTGGTTGTACAGGTTGAAGACCGGGACCGGCGCGATGAGGTCCATGTGGGCGTCGAAGAACGAGTCGATGGTGCCGACGTCGCGCCAGTAATACTTGTCGCGGTCGGTGGAACCGGGGACCTCGTTGCGCTGCAGGTCGTACACGCCGGCGTCGCCGCGGTTGACGAAGTCGGGGACGATGTCGCCGCCCATGTCGTGCGCGGACGTCTCGTGCTGGCCGTCGCGCAGGACCGCGTCGACGAGCGCGTCCGCGTTGAACACGTAGTTGCCCATCGAGGCCAGGATCTCGCCGGGGGAGTCGGCCAGGCCGACGGCGTCCTTCGGCTTCTCGAGGAACGCCTCGATCTTCGTCGGGTCGTCGTCGGCCACCTGGATCACGCCGAACTGGTCGGCGAGCCCGATCGGCTGACGGATCGCCGCCACCGTGGCGCTGCGGCCGGAGGCGATGTGCGCCTCGACCATCTGGTGGAAGTCCATCCGGTACACGTGGTCCGCCCCGACGACGACCACGATGTCGGGTCGCTCGTCGCGCAGCAGGTTGAGCGACTGCAGGATCGCGTCGGCCGAGCCGGCGAACCAGCGCTTGCCGAGCCGCTGCTGCGCGGGGACGGACGCGACGTAGGAGCCGAGCAGCCCCTCCATGCGCCACGTCTCCGCGACGTGCCGGTCGAGACTGTGCGACTTGTACTGGGTCAGGACCACGATCTTCTGCAGACCGGAGTTGACCAGGTTCGACAGTGCGAAGTCGATGAGACGGAAGTTGCCGCCGAACGGGACGGCGGGCTTCGCGCGATCGGCCGTGAGCGGCATGAGTCGTTTGCCCTCGCCGCCGGCGAGCACGATGCCGAAGACCTTCTTTGGTGCCATGCCGCTCACAGTAGGCGTCAGCACTGGGAACCGGTTACGTTGAACCAGTGCGAGTCGATCTGCTGACCAGGGAGTATCCGCCGGAGGTCTACGGCGGAGCGGGTGTCCACGTGTCCGAACTCACCGCCGCGTTGCGGTCGGGAACGGACACGGAAGTCCGTGTCCGGGCCTTCGGGGCCTTCCGTGACGAACCCGACGTGTGGGGCTACCGGACCCCGGACGGCCTCGGCCACGCGAACGGCGCGCTGCAGGCCCTCGGCACCGACGTGGCCATCGCGGCCGACGTCGAGGGCGCCGACCTCGTGCACTCGCACACCTGGTACGCGAACTCCGCGGGCCGGATCGCGCAGCTGACCTACGGCATCCCCCACGTCGTGACCGCCCACAGCCTCGAGCCGCTTCGTCCGTGGAAGGCCGAGCAGCTCGGCGGCGGCTACCGCCTGTCCAGCTGGATGGAGCGCGAGGCGTTCGAGAACGCCGACGGCGTCATCGCCGTCTCGAAGGCCATGCGTGCGGACATCCTGCGCTCGTACCCGTCGATCGACCCGGCGAAGGTCCACGTCGTCTACAACGGCATCGACATCGACGCGTGGAAGCCGACCGTCGACGAGGACGCCGTGCGCGCCCTCGGCATCGACCCGACGCGCCCGAGCGTCGTGTTCGTCGGACGGATCACCCGCCAGAAGGGCCTGCCGTACCTGCTCCGCGCCGTGGCGTCGCTGCCGTCGGACGTGCAGATCGTGCTGTGCGCCGGCGCGCCGGACACCCCCGAGATCCTGGCCGAGGTCACCGAGCTCGTCGACGGGCTCAGGGCCGAGCGCGAGGGCGTCGTCTGGATCGACCGGATGCTCGCGCACGAGGAGATCGTGAACGTGCTGTCCTCGGGCACCGTGTTCGTGTGCCCGTCGGTCTACGAGCCGCTCGGCATCGTGAACCTCGAGGCCATGGCGTGCGGCATCCCCGTCGTCGGCACCGGCACCGGGGGTATCCCCGAGGTCGTCGCCGACGGGCTCACCGGCCGCATCGTCCCGATCGACCAGGTGCAGGACGGCACCGGCACCCCGACCGACCCCGACCGTTTCGTGGCCGACCTCGCCGCGACCCTCACCGAGGTGCTCGCCGACGAGGGGCTGGCGAAGCTCATGGGTCGCGCCGGACGGCTCCGTGTCGAGACCGAGTTCACCTGGGACGCGATCGCCACCAGGACACGGCAGGTCTACGACCGGGTGCTCGGCCAGAACCCGTAGGCTGGTCGCATGCCCTCGGTCGTGCGCTTGTCAGACGTCTCCGTGGTCCGCAACGGGGCCACCATCCTCGACGCGATCTCGTGGGAGGTGCAGGACGACGAACGCTGGGTCGTGCTCGGCGCGAACGGCGCAGGCAAGACGACGCTGCTGCAGGTCGCCGGTGCCCAGGCGTTCCCGACCTCGGGTGACGTCGAGGTGCTCGGGACCGAACTCGGCGGCGCCGACCTGTTCGAGCTCCGCCCGCGCATCGGCTTCGCGTCGACCGCGCTGGCACGCCGGATCCCGGTGACGGAGAAGGTCATCGACGTCGTGCTCACGGCTGCGTACTCGGTGACGGGGCGCTGGAACGAGGAGTACGAGGAGCTCGACGTCCGCCGTGCGCAGCGCGTGCTCGAGGAGTGGGGCCTGGGGTCCTTCACCGACCGCACGTTCGGCGACCTCAGCGACGGCGAGCAGAAGCGCGTGCAGATCGCGCGTGCCGTGATGACGGACCCGGAGATCCTGTTCCTCGACGAACCGGCCGCGTCGCTCGACCTCGGCGCCCGTGAGAGCCTCGTCCGCACCCTCGGCGGCTACGCACAGAGCGCGGACTCGCCGGCCATCGTCATCGTGACCCACCACGTCGAGGAGATCCCGGCCGGTTTCACCCACGCGCTCGTCCTCGCCGACGGCCACGTGCAGGCCGCCGGCCTCATCGACGAGGTCCTGACGGACCAGACCCTGACCGAGGCGTTCGGCATCGACCTCTCGGTCACCAAGGACGCCGGTCGCTACACGGCACGCGCCGCGTAGCGCTGCGATCCCGCCGTCTCTCTGGTATCGTGGACGGCTGGCGCAAGCCGACGACTTCCCGCGCAGTTCGCGCAATCCCACCACCGCTATCGAGGAATCTCCATGAAGACCGACACCCACCCCGAGTACCGCGCCATCGTCTTCCGCGACCTGGCCTCCGGTGAGACGTTCCTGACGCGTTCGACCGCGAACAGCGACAAGACCATCGAGCTCGACGGTGCGACCTACCCGGTCATCGACGTCGAGATCTCGTCCGCTTCGCACCCGTTCTACACGGGCAAGCAGCGCATCCTCGACTCGGCCGGTCGCGTCGAGAAGTTCAACCAGCGCTTCAAGGGCTTCAGCAAGTAAGCAGCCCCCACGCAACGCCCACGGGCGGTCCTCCTCCGGGAGGGCCGCCCGTTCGCGTTGCGCGGTGTCTCCAGCTGCCCCTGACCCAGGGACGCAAGACACCGGTGTTCGCGCGTCACACCGCGTTCTGCGGGTGTTCGGCGCGCGAACACCGGTGCTTTGCGAGGGGGCAGTGCGGGGTCAGGCGCCGTTGCGGTGCGGCCAGCGGCCGTCGGCGGTGAACGTCGGGTCGCGCTTCTTGCGCATGTAGTCCTGGAACGAGGTGGCCTGCTCGGCGCACCAGCCGACCTGCTTGCGGTGGAGTTCCTCGGCGGAGATGCCGAGCTCGTCCGGGTACTTGCCCGCGATGGCCTGGGCGACACGCCCGGCAGCGATCGCGTCGGCACCGGCGTCGTGCGCGTCGTCGAGCGTGACGCCGTAGAGCTCCGACGCGGCCTCGAGCGTGCGCTTGCCCTTGCGGAAGGTGTCGAGTGCCTTGTCGATCACCAGCGGGTCGACGACGTTGCCGATGACGGGGGAGGCGAACCCGTGCCGCTTCGCTTCGCGGTCGAGGACGGTGAGGTCGTACGGGGCGTTGTAGATCACGAGGGGGATGCCACGGGCGAACACGGCCTCGATCGCGGCGATGATCTCGGCCACGACCTCGGCCGCGGGACGCCCCTCGGCCTGGGCACGCTCGGTCGTGTAGCCGTGCACGGCGGCGGCACCCTCGGGGATCGGGACGCCGGGGTCGGCGATCCAGGCGCCCTCGACGATGGAGGCCCCGGTCATGTCGATGAGCCCGACGTGGGCGGTGACGATCCGGGCCGTCTCGACGTCGACCCCGGTGGTCTCGAGGTCGAAGACGCCCAGCGCGTGCCACCAGGGCCGACCGGTGAGGTCCTGGGACGGAGCGGGCGCGTCGAGCTGTGCTGTGGGGAACGTCACGCGGTCAGGCTAACGGGACGCACCGACACCCCCGGCTACCGGGTCGGCGCGCCGACGTGCAGCCAGTAGAACGACTGCGTGCCCATGGTCAGCGTGACGTTGCCGTCCTCGTCGAACGACGGGAACGAGCCGCCGCCGAACAGGTCGTAGAGCGGACGCCCCGCGAACTCCGGAGCGGACACCGTGACCGAGGTCGGGTTCGTCGCGAACGAGAACACGCACAGGACGTCCTCGGCGGACGGGCCGAACTGCTGGCCGGAGCCCTCCCACGAGCGGACGAAGGCGAGCACCGAGTCGTTCGAGGTCTCCTGCACGTGCAGGGAGCCGAGGCCGAACACCGGGTGGGCCTTGCGCGTGTGGATGACGTTCCGGACCCAGTGCAGCAGCGAGCGCGACTGGGCGAGCTGCGCCTCGACGTTGACCTGCGCGTAGTTGTACACGAGCGACTGGACGACGGGCAGGTAGAGCTTGCCCGGGTCGGCGGTGGAGAAGCCCGCGTTGCGGTCGGGCGTCCACTGCATCGGCGTGCGCGACGAGTCGCGGTCCGGCAGCCAGATGTTGTCGCCCATCCCGATCTCGTCGCCGTAGTACAGGAACGGCGAACCGGGCAGCGAGAACAGCAGTGCGTGGATGAGCTCGAGCTCGGCGCGGGAGTTGTCGAGCAGGGGCGCGAGGCGCCGACGGATACCGATGTTCGAGCGCATCCGCGGGTCGTAGCCGTACCAGCCGTACATCGCCTGCCGGTACTCCTCGCTCACCATCTCGAGCGTGAGCTCGTCGTGGTTGCGGAGGAAGACGCCCCACGCCGCGCTGGCCGGCACGTCGAGGGTCTCGGACAGGATCGCCTTGAGCTCGGCGGCGTGCTGGGCGCGGAGCGAGTAGAAGATGCGCGGCATGACCGGGAAGTCGAACGCCATGTGGCACTCGGGCTCCTCGTCGGTGCCGAAGAACGCCGCCGTCTCGCGCGGCCACTGGTTGGCCTCGGCCAGGAGCACACGGCCGGGGTACTCGTCGTCGACCATCGCGCGGAGCTTCTTGATGAACTCGTGGGTCTCCGGCTCGCCCTCGCCGTTGCCCTCCTCGGACTCGAACAGGTACGGGATCGCGTCGAGCCGGAGCCCGTCGACGCCCATGTCGAGCCAGTGCCGGACGACGTCGTAGATCGCCTCGATGACCGCGGGGTTCTCGAAGTTCAGGTCGGGCTGGTGCGAGAAGAAGCGGTGGAAGAAGAACTGGCGTCGGACCGGGTCGAAGGTCCAGTTGGACTCCTCGGTGTCGACGAAGATGATGCGGATGTTCGAGTAGTCCTCGTCGGTGTCCCGCCAGACGTAGAAGTCGCCGTAGGGGCCGTCCGGGTCCTCGCGGGACTGCTGGAACCACTCGTGCTGGTCGCTGGTGTGGTTGATCACCATGTCGATCACGATGCGCATGTTCCGCTCGTGCGACTTCGTGACGAGCTCGCGGAAGTCGTCGAGCGTGCCGAACTCCGGCAGGATCGCGCGGTAGTCGGAGATGTCGTACCCGCCGTCGCGCATCGGCGACTGGAAGAACGGCGGCAGCCACAGGGCGTCCACGCCGAGCCACTGCAGGTAGTCGAGCTTGCCGATCACGCCCTGGATGTCGCCGATGCCGTCTCCGTTGGAGTCGACGAACGACCGGATCATGCACTCGTAGAAGACCGAGCGCTTGTACCACTGCGGGTCGAGCGTCAGGCCGGGCAGCTGGATCGGGGCTGTGAAGGTCACCGTGCTCCTCGTCGTCATCGACGGACCGGTCTTGCGGCCCGCCCCGGACACGATAGGCGCGAGATGCTGCGGGTGTCCGGGGTTTCGTGCGGTTCGCTCCCTAGACTGGCGCGGATGCAACCGCCCGTACTCTCCCCGTACCAGTCGTTGATGGCCGCCACCCCGGTCGTGCACCGCGCCGTCCAGGTCGACGGCCGGACCACGCACTACTGGGTCTACGGGCCCGAGGATGCGGATCGCACCGTGCTCGCCGTGCACGGGTTCCGCGGGGACCACCACGGGCTCGAGACCATCGCCGCGCACCTCGAAGGTGTCCGTGTGGTCGTGCCGGACCTGCCCGGCTTCGGCGTGTCCGATCCGCTGCCGGTGTCCGACGTCGACGCCTACGTGGCCTGGTTGGCCGGGTTCCACGCCGCGCTCGGGCTCGGCCGCGACACCGTCGTGCTCGGGCACTCGTTCGGGTCGATCGTGGTGTCGGCCACCGTCGCCGCCGGGCTCGACACCCGACTGCTCGTGCTCGTGAACCCCATCGCGGCCCCGGCACTGCAGGGTCCGCGTGCCGTCGGGACGGCGATCGCGATCGGGTACTACCGCGCCGGCGCGGTGCTGCCGAAGCCGATCGGGCTCGGGATCCTGCGGAACGGGGCGATCGTCCGGGCGATGAGCATCGCGATGCTGAAGTCGCGCGACCCCGCCGTCCGCCGATGGGTGCACGACCAGCACGACCGGTACTTCTCGGCCTTCGCGAACCGCACGAGCGTGCTCGAGGCATTCCGCACCTCGGTCACCCACGACGTCTCCGAGTACGCCGACCGGATCGAGGTGCCCGTGCTGCTCGTCGCGGCCGAGCACGACGACATCACCGCCGTCCCCGAACAGCGCGCACTCGCCGAGCGTCTGCGTGACGCCGAGCTCGTCGTGATCCCGGGTGTCGGCCACCTCGTCCACTACGAGACTCCGGCTCCGGCCGCGGCGGCGGTGCTCCGCCGGATGGCGGACACGGCCGGACGTGCCGGACGCCAGGGGCGCACGGGACGCGTTGCGGCCGCGGCGGACAGCCGACGGTCGGGGTCGGGGCGGGCCTCCCGGACGGCGGACGCGTCGTGACGCGCCTGCGCATCGGCATCGACTGCCGGTACGTGCGGATCGGTCGGCACGACGGCATCAGCCGGTTCACCGCCGGCGTCGTCGCGCACCTGCCGGACCGGCACGACCACGTACTGCTCGTCAGTGACGAGCGCCAGCTCGAGTCGCTGCCGAGCGACCTGCCGTGGGAGCTGCTGCCCGCACCGACGGACGCGGGGGAGCCGCTCGTCGCCCGGCGCGTCAACCGGCTCGGGCTCGACGCGGTGTTCTCGCCCATGCAGACGATGGGGTCGCGGGGGCGCCGGTACGCGCTCGTCCTGACGCTGCACGACCTCATCTACTACCGCAACCGCACGCCGCCGCGGGAGTTCTCGTGGCCGCTGCGGCTCGGCTGGCGGGCGTTCCACCTGTCGTGGGCGCCGCAGCGGTTCCTGCTGAACGGCGCCGACGGGGTGGTGACGGTGTCGGAGACGACCGCCGGGCTGATCGCCGAGCACCGGCTGACGCGCCGACCCGTGACCGTTGCCTACAACGCGGCCGATCCGGCGACACCGCGGTCGACCGGAGCGCCACGGCAACGCTCGCTCGTCTACATGGGCTCGTTCATGCCGTACAAGAACGTGGAGACCCTGGCGGCGGCGCTGCCGCTCCTCGGGGCGGACTGGACGCTGCACTGCATGTCGCGGGTGTCCGACGCCGACCGGGCACGGCTCGAGGCGCTGGCTCCTGCGGGATCGATCGTGTTCCACGACGGCGCCACCGACGAGGAGTACCTGTCCGTGCTCCGTTCGGCCACGGCACTGGCGACCGCGTCGTACGACGAGGGGTTCGGCATCCCGCTCGTCGAGGCGATGGGCGTCGGGACCCCGGTCGTCGTCAGTGACATCCCGATCTTCCGGGAGATCGGCGGCTCCGCTGCGGAGTACTTCGACCCGGCGTCGCCGTCCGCCGTCGCTGCGGCTGTCCGGCGGGTCGAGGAACGGTGGGACGAGGCCTCGCGGCAGTCGATCGAGCGTGCCGGCCGGTTCCGGTGGCAGGACTCGGCGGAGCGGGTCGTCCGGGCCGTCGAGCGGGCTGTGGGGGACCGGCGGGGCTGAGGGCCGGCGCGGACCGCGGTCACGTCGGGCGTGCCACTCCCCGGCCTCGACGGCGCGACCACCGCACCGTCACTCCGGCGCGATCACCTGCACGTCCGCCCCCGGGAACACCTTCTGCGTCTCCTCGGTGACCCGCGCCACGATCGGCGGCACCGCTGCCCCCCGACCCGGGGTCCGCACGACGATCGACTGGTCGCTTGCGGAGTCGGACGGGTCCCCGCCACGCTCCCACGAGCAGCGGACCTCCGTCACACCGCCGATGTGGTCCAGCGTGTCCGCCAGTGCCAGGCGCTTCGCCGCGACCGCACCGGCGCCGGTGACGCCGATCTGCAGGGTGCCGAGGTCGGCGACCACGACGACACGGACGCCGTTGCCGCCGGACTCGTCTGCTGCGCGGCTGATGGCGGCGACAAGGTCACGCCGGGCAACGGGGTCGAGCGCGGGATCCGCACGGACCGTCGCGATGGCGTCGTAGCTCGCGAACGCGGTCTTGGACGGGGCGTGGTGCCGCACGTCGGTGACGCCGGGCAGGGCACGCACGCGCGTGTCGAACCGGTCGAGCGCCACGTCCGGTCGTGGGAAGACCCCGCCGATGCCGTTCTGGACGCTCCCGATGATCGAGCCGAGCACCACCGCGATGACGGCGGCGACCGCCAGGGCACTCCCGCCGATGATGAACCAGGTGCGGGCCCGGGTGCGGGTGGGGACGCTCGCGGTCTCGGGGCCGAAGACACGGTCGAGGTCGTCGTCCTGCGGGTCGAGGGCACGCTGACCGTGTCGGTCGGTTCCGTCGTCGGACATGTGGCTCCCCTCACCCGGTGTGCGGGTGCGTCGGAGCCTAGTCCCCGGTCAGCCCCTGCGCTCCAAGGGGTTCTGGTACTCGAACGCCGACCCTCCGGCCGCGTCGGACACGTCGTCGATCGGGTCGTCGAAGCGGACGAGTTCGGCGTGGAAGCGCTCGGGGTCCCACCGGAACGAGTGGATGGACCCGTTCCGGATCGGGGTGTGGCGGCGGTCGGCGGTACCGGGGGCGGCGGCGTTCACGACACTGCGGATCACCGCGCCGTGGGTCGCGACCACCACGACGCCCCCGTCGAACCGGACCGCGATCTCGCCGAGGGTCTCGGTGACGCGGGCGAGCAGCGCCGAGCGGGATTCCCGACCGGGGATGTCGTCGTGCGGGTACCGTGCCGACACCTCGTCGTCGGTCAGGCCCTCGGCCTCGCCGTAGGAGCGCTCGGCCAGGCCCGGGTACGCCGTCGGCGCGTCGAGTGCCAGGCGATCCGCGATGATCGCGCCCGTCTCGGCCGCTCGGGACAGCGGTGAGGCGACGACCGCGTCGAACGGTCGGCGGGTCAGGAGCTCGGCGGCCTCGGCGGCCTGCCGTCGTCCGGTGTCGTTGAGCGGGATGTCGGTGGAGCCCTGGATGCGGCGCTGCGCGTTCCAGTCGGTCTCGCCGTGTCGGACGAGGTACAGGAGGGTCGTCACCCGACGATCTTCGCAGACGCGCCCGGCAGGCCCGTCCGGCGACAGCGGGAGGTCAGTCGGCCGATGCCGCCGCACTGAGTCGCTCCGCCAGCTGCACGAGCGTCTCGGTGGTACCGGCATCGAGCTTCACGGCCGCACGGCGGTCACTGCGGGTCTCGCCGCGGTTCACGATGACCACCGGGTTCTTGCGGCGTGCAGCGTGGTCGACCAGCCGCACGCCCGAGTTCACGGTGAGGGACGATCCGACGACGAGGAGTGCGTCGGCGTCGGCGACGATCGACACGGCCTCGCGGAACTTCTCGGCCGGCACGAACTCGCCGAAGAAGACGACGTCGGGCTTCAGGTCGCCGCCGCACACCGTGCACGCGGGCACGACGAACCGTTCGACGTCGGTGATCTCGACGTCGCCGTCCGGCTGCAGCTGCACGGTTCCGGGCTCGTCGATCCACGGGTTCTCGCGGTCGATGGTGGCGGCGAGGTCGGAGCGGGAGAACACCTGGCCGCACCGCAGGCAGACGGCACGGTCCATCGAGCCGTGGATCTCGACGACGCGGCGGGACCCGGCGCGCAGGTGCAGGCCGTCGACGTTCTGCGTGATGATCCCGGCGGCGATCCCGGCGTCCTCGAGCGCGGCGAGCGCACGGTGCCCGTCGTTCGGCACGGCGGCGGCGAAGCTCCGCCAGCCCAGGTGCGATCCGGCCCAGTAGCGCTGGCGCTTCGCGGGGTCGGCCAGGAACTCCTGGAACGTCATCGGCTTGCGCACGACGCGCCCGGCGCCGCGGTAGTCGGGGATGCCGGAGTCGGTGCTCAGACCGGCACCGGAGAGCACGGCTATCCGCTTGCCCGCGAGCACCTCGACGACGCGGTCCAGGTCGTCGGCGGTCACCGACCCGGCGGCCGCCCCGGTGGTCCGTCCGGTCGTCGACGCAGCATCATCCAGCACCCTGTTCACGGTACCCTCAACACCCGACCGTCCCGGTCGCTTCCCAGGCCGAGCGCATCCTCGGCGGACCCGCCCGGCGGCAGCCCGGAGACGCCCTGGCCCGCCGGACCCGCGCCGGCCCTGGCCCGCCGGACCCATGCGCCGCCACCGCACCACACCGAAACGAGCCCCGTGCACCCCGTCCGCATCGACTCCCTCGACGATCCCCGCCTCGACGACTTCGCCCGTCTGACCGACGTGGCACTCCGTCGGGTCTCGGAGCCCGAGGGCGGCCTGTACATCGCCGAGTCGAACACGGTCATCGAGCGTGCGGTCCGCGCCGGGCACGTGCCGCGGAGCATCCTGGTGCAGGAGAAGTGGCTCGACAGTGTCCTGCCCCTGGTCGCGGAGCACGACGGCCCCGTCTTCGTCGGCGCCGACGCCCTGCTCGAGGAGCTCACCGGCTTCCGGATGCACCGCGGCGCGATCGCCGCGATGCAGCGTCCCGAGCTGCCGAGCGTCGCCGACGTGGTGCGGGACGCGAAGGTCGTCGTCGTGCTCGAGGACATCGTCGACCACACGAACGTCGGCGCGGTGTTCCGCAGCGTCGCCGGTCTCGGTGCCGACGCGGTGCTCGTCAGTCCTCGCTGCGCCGACCCGCTCTACCGCCGGAGCGTCCGCGTGAGCATGGGCACGGTCCTGCAGGTGCCGTGGACCCGCATCGGCGACTGGCCCGCGGCGGGCGAGGAACTCCGCGCGCAGGGCTTCCACCTGGCGGCGATGGCACTGACCGACGATTCAGTCGACCTCGACGCCTTCGTGGCGGACCTACCCGACAAGGTCGCGCTCGTGATGGGCACCGAGGGGCAGGGGCTGACGCCGGCCGCGATCGCGTCGGCCGACACGACCGTCCGGATCCCGATGGCGCACGGCGTCGACTCGCTCAACGTGGCCGCGGCGAGCGCCGTCGGTCTGTGGGCGGTCACCCACGCCCGGCGGCTCGCCTCCTAGCGCACCACCGAGACGGTCGGGAGGCCCGGGGCGGCCTGGTCGGGCAGCATGCGCCCGGCGCGGATCACCAGGGCTCGGTCGGTGGTCGGCCCGCCGACCAGGCAGACGCCGACGGGCGCGCCGTCCACGGTCAGCGCCGGTGCGCTCACCGCGGGCAGGCCGCCGACACTCGCGAGCGCGGTCATCGCCGTGGTGGTGGTCCGGGTGCGCTCGAGCGCCGCGGTGTCCGCGTGGAGCAGGGGTGCGGGTCCGGGGGCGGTCGGGAACAGCAGCGTCCGACCGGTGAGGGCACGGCGGATCGTCGCACGAACCTCGTCGAGGCGTGCCACGGCGTCGGCGGTCGTGCCGGGATCGTCCGCCCGTCCCGCGCGGAACCGGTCACCGACGACGGTGCTCAGGGCACCTGGGTGCGCGTCGATCCAGGGACCGTGGGCGGCGAGCGCCTCGGCGGCCTGGACGAGACGCATCTGGTGCTGCAGTGCTGCCGGGTCCGGGATGCCGAGGTCGCGCAGCCGGACGGTCGCGACGGGTTCGTCGAGCGTCTCGACGAAGGCGGCGAAGGCCCGGGCAACGTCCGGTTCGACGAGTGCGACGAGTTCCTCCGGGACGACGAGCGCTGTCGTGTCGGGCGATCCTGTCGGCGCGGGCGGTGGCGGCACGGTGGCGTCGAGGGCGGCGAGCAGCACTCCGGGGCTCCGCGTGAGCCACCCCACGGTGTCGAACGACGGCGCGAGCGGGAGCAGCCCGTCGCGGGAGACCGTGCCGTGCGTCGTCCGGAGGCCCCAGAGTCCCTGGTACGAGGCGGGGACCCGGACCGATCCCGCGGTGTCCGTGCCGATCCCGATCTCGGCCGTGCCGAGGCCGACGGCCGACGCGGATCCGCTGGACGAGCCTCCAGGCAGTCGGGTGGGAGCCGCGCTGTTCGGCGGCGTGCCGTGGTGTGCGTTCCGGCCCGTCAGGTTGTAGGCGAACTCGTCGGTGCGTGCGATCCCACGGATCGAGGCGCCGGCGGCGAGGAGCGCGGCGACCGCCGCGGCGGGCGCGGTCTCGACGGGGGCCTCGCGCAGGTACGTCGGGTTGCCCGCGCCGACGGGCTGGCCGGGGACGGCGTAGAGGTCCTTGACGGCGACGGTCAGGCCGTCGAGCGGTCCGGAGGCGGTGGGGGCGACGAGCGGGTCGCCGACGGCCCGCCAGACGGTGGTGTCGACGGCCTCGGGACGGCCGGTGACGTGGGCCGTCTCGATGCGCCAGCGGGGGCCGGCGCTGCTGGTGGCGTCGTCGCCAGTGCCGGCGTCGTCGGTCCCGCGTTCGGTGCTGTCGCCGTCGCGGCGCCAGAGCTGGGTCTGGAGGCCCTGCCCACCCGCGGCGAACCGGGACACCGACACGACGAGGGCGCGGCCCTCGGTCAGGGGGCGGACCTCGACGTGCGTCAGCGACCGGGTCGCGACCCCACCCCGTGCCCCGCGGAACGCGCTGATCGCGTCGTGCCCGACGAGCAGGCCACGGTCGTCGCCGCGCATCGTGTCGGGGGAGTCGACGAAGGCGGCATCGAGGGCGTCGAGGTCGTTCGCCAGCAGGGCGGTCTCGTAGGCGTGGAGCGCCTCGAGCAGGCCTTCGGGCGCGGGCGACGCCGCGGGCGTGGTCATCGGGCGGGCTCCTCGAAGTCGGCCTTGCGGATGCGGGCGTGGACCCCGGTGACCAGGTCCACCACCTGCGAGATGTTGAAGTCGGTCGCGGCCGACAGGTACGCGTACGCCAGGTGGCGTTCCATGCCCCAGCGCGCGCCGAGGATCGCGACGGCGTGCCGGACGCACTGCCGGACGGCCTCGTCGAGGTCCGGGTCCATGCCGGTGGGCACGAGGAACTCCTGTGTCTCGGCGACGGGCCAGACCAGGTCCCCGAAGCGCGCGGCGGCCTCGGCGGCCGGGGTCAGGTCGAAGCGGATCGTCGCGCGGAGCGAGGCCTCCATCGCGGTGAGTGCCACCTCGCCGTCGCCCTGGGCGAAGTGCGGGTCGCCGACGTGGGCGAGCGCGCCGGGGACGAGCACCGGCAGGTGCAGCTGGGACCCGGCCTGCAGCAGGTTGACGTCGATGTTGCCGCCGTGGCGACCGGGTGGGACGGAGTGCAGCCGCTCCCCGGGGGTGGCGACGCCCATGATCCCGAGGAACGGGGCGAGGGGGAAGTGCGCGAAGCGGTCGCCGGCGAGGGTGAGCGGGATGCGGCCCCGCCGGCCCTGGTCGGTGTCCACGACGTCGGCGAAGACGCTCACCGTCGTGCCGTCGACCGGGAACTCACCGTGCAGGGCGCCGCGGCCGTGCCGGTTCGACACGACGCCGTAGTGCACCCGGGGCAGGGTCTCGAGGACCGTCATCGTCAGCACGTCACCGGGACGGGCACCGCGCACCGCGATCGGCCCGGACACCACGTGCGGTCCGTCCGCCGCGGGGTCGCGGTGACCGGAGCGGGCGATCGCGACGGCGTCGGCGAGGACGTGCTCCGGAGCGACGCCGTGCTCGCCGAACCAGCCGACGGGGTCGCTGCCCTGGTCGGGGAGGAGCCCCTCGTGACTGACGGTGTCGATGGTGACCGACTCGCCGGGGCCGATCGTCAGGGCCGGGGTGTCACCGTCGCTCGGCAGTCGGCCCCACAGGACGGTCTCCGGGTCGACGGGCAGGGAGTGGTCGCCGCGGACGGGTCCGGTGCCGGGCTGCAGGGTCGCCACCGCGGGGGCGGTGGTCTCGCGTGTGGTGGTCATCGTTCCGTCCTCCGTTCGACCAGGTGGGCCACGTCGGCGAGGTGGTCGGCCATCGCCCGCGTCGCGCCCGCGACGTCGTGCTCCCGGATCCGCTCGAGGATCCGCTCGTGCCACTCGAACGACGACCGGCGCCCCTCGCTGGTGCTGTGCGAGCGGGCACGGACGTCCTGCACCCATCCGCTGCTGAGCTCGCACAGGGACACGAGCACGGGGTTCCCCGAGGTGCGGGCGACCTGCACGTGGAAGGCGACGTCCTGGGCGAGCGACTCCTCCGGGCTCAGGCCCGCGTGCGTCGCGGCGAGGATGCGTTCCAGGGTGAGCAGGTCGGCCTCGCCCGCCCGTGCCGCCGCGAGTCCGGCGACCTGCGGCTCCACGACGGTCCGGAACTCGGCGACGTGCTCGGCCCGGTGGTCCAGGTCGTCGCGGTGGTGGTCGAGCAGGGCGGACGCCTCCTCTGGCCGCGGCAGCACGACGGTGCCACGACCAGGGGTCCGGGAGACCAGGCGACGGCGCTCGAGCTCCTGCAGTGCCCCGCGGATGGTCGTGCGGGACACGGCGAGGTCCTCGGCGAGGGTGCGTTCCGGCGGCAGCTTGTCGCCGGGCTGCAGGTCGTCGAGCACGAGCGTGCCGAGGTGGGCGGCGGTCGCCGCGCTCAGGGTCCGTCCACGGTGCATGCCCTCGACGGTAGGGCCGGTTGGTCTGCTCGGTCGATTGGTACGACCATCTTTTACACGGCCGTCACACGCGGCGTCGCGCTCCGGACCCCCCCAGCCCGACCACCCAGGCTCCCGCTTCGGCACGCCAGCCCGACCAGCCCGTCGCAGCCTCGGCCGAGGAGCGGACCGGTACGCTCGGGTCCCGTGTCACGAGTCGTCCGCCGCCCCCGCTCCGCCGTCCGGAGGCCGGTCACGATCTCGGTGGTCGCCGTCCTGCTCCTGGTGGCCGGTTACCTCGTCGCCGCGGCCGTCGTGCCGTTCGGCCCGGCGAGCGCCAGCACCACCACCTACTCGGCACCGAAGACGACCGTCCCGGCGCTGAGCTTCCCGGGGTACGGCGCGACGGCGGTCGAGGCGACCGACTTCCCGGAGAGCCTGCGCACCAGCGGCGACACGAAGCCCCGGTCGATCGCGAGCATCACGAAGGTCGTCACGGCGCTCGTGGTGCTCGACGAGAAACCCATGGCCGCGGGGGAGTCCGGTCCGTCCATCCGCTTCACGAAGCAGATGGAGGGTCTGTACGCCAAGTACGCCGCGCAGAACGGGGAGGTCGCTCCGATGCCGGCCGGCCTGGAGCTCACCGAGCACCAGACGTTCCAGGTGATGCTCATGAAGTCGGCGAACAACTACGCCGGCGCGCTCGCCATCTGGGCCTTCGGCTCGATCGCCGCCTACGAGCACGCCGCGAACGACTGGCTCGACGAACACGGCCTGGACGACACCACGATCCACGAGCCGACCGGCCTCGACCCGGACAACACCTCGACCGCCACCGACCTGGTCGAGCTCGGACAGCTCGCGCTGGCGAACCCGGTCGTGAAGGACATCGTCGGCACCAAGGACGTGACGATCCCGACGGTCGGCGAGATCGAGAACTCGAACAAGCTCCTCGGCCTCGACGGCATCGAGGGGATCAAGACCGGCACCCTCGACGAGGCCGGCGCCTGTCTGCTGTTCGCGGCGACGTACGAGCGCGGCGGCAAGGACGTCACGGTCGTCGGCGTGATGCTCGGCGGCGTCGACCACGACTCCCTCGACGTCGACGTGCAGCGGCTGCTGCGGTCCGTGGCGGACAACTTCCAGGTGGTGACGCTCACGCACCAGGGGCAGACCTTCGGCACGTTCTCGACCCCGTGGCAGGACGAGGCCGACGCGGTCACGACGAAGGCCGCCGAGGTGCTCGTGTGGGGCAGGACCACCGTCACCGCGAAGGCGAAGCTCGAGCAGGTGACCTTCGGCACGAAGGGCGAACGGGTCGGGCAGGTCCGGTTCCGCATCTCGGACCACGACCCGGTCACGGTGCCGCTCGTGCTCGAACGCACGATCGACGACCCCGGCGTCTGGTGGCGCTGGACGAACCCGTTCCAGGGGGCGTGACGCCCGTCGGCCGCCGACCGTAGAGTCGGTCGGGTGACGACGATGACGACGTTCCCCCGGACCACCCCCGCCGCCCTCGGCATCGACCCCGGCGGCGTGACCGCCCTGCTCGACGCCCTCGAGTCCACCCCCGACGTGGAGCCGCACAGCATCATGCTGCTCCGGCACGGCCAGGTCGCGGCCGAGGGCTGGTGGCAGCCGTACGCCGCCGACCGTGTGCACCTGCTCTACTCGTTGAGCAAGAGCTTCACCGCCGCCGGGGTCGGCATCGCCGTCCGGGCGGGCCTGATCGACCTCGACGCCACCGTGCTGTCGTACTTCCCGGAGCTCGACGCCGACGTCACGGACGAACGCAGCCGCCGCATCCGTGTCCGGCACCTGCTCGCGATGGCGAGCGGCCACCGCGAGGAGACGATCGACCGCGCCCAGGCCCTCGACCCGACGAACACGGTGCGCGGGTTCCTGCTGCTCCCGCCGGACGAGGAACCCGGCACGGTCTTCGCCTACAACCAGCCGTGCACGTACACCCTCGCCGAGATCGTCCGGCGGGTGACCGGCGGGTCCCTCGTCGCGTGGCTCCGCCCGCACCTGCTCGACCCACTCGGCATCGACGACCTCGCCTGGCGCCGCGACGACACCGGCGCAGAGCTCGGGTACAGCGGGTGCTACGCGCCGACGGACGCGGTCGCCAAGCTCGGCCAGCTGTACCTGCAGGGCGGCGTGTGGGACGGCGAGCGGATCCTCGACGTCGACTGGGTCGAGCAGGCCACCAGCACGCAGGTCGCCAACCCGGACGAGGCCAACCCCGACTGGTCCCAGGGCTACGGCTTCCAGTTCTGGATGGCCCGCCACGGCTTCCGCGGCGACGGCGCCTACGGTCAGTTCTGCGTCGTCCTGCCGGAGCAGGACGTCGTGCTCGCGATGACCGGCCAGAGCCTCGACATGCAGGCGGTCCTCGATGCGGTCTGGCGGCACCTGCTGCCCGCCGTCGACCGCGCGTCCGACGCGGCCTCGGCACCCGCCCTGGAGGCCCGGCTCGCCTCCCTGGGACTGCCCGCTGTCGACGGTGGTCCGCTGCAGGGCCTCGCCGACGTCGGTCTGCTGGCCCGTGACGGCGACGGGTGGCGGCTCACGCTCGACGTCGACGGCGGCACCCTGTCGGTGCCGGTCGGGCAGGGGGAGTGGGCCGTCGCGGGGCCGCTCGCCGCGAGCGGCGCCGTCGAGGACGACGGGACGGTCCGCGTCGACGTGCGGTTCGTCGAGACCCCGCACCTGGCGCACGTGCGGATCGACCCGACGACGGGATCGACGACGACGAGCTGGCAGACCGAGCCGCTGCACGACGGACCGCTCACGCTGCGGCGCCCCGCTGACTGAGGGCCTGTGGCTCCGAGGCCCAGTGCCTACGGGGTGTCGGAGGGATGCTCGGTGACGATCTGCAGCTCGGGCCGCTTCGCCGACACCCCGTCGCCGGACGAGGTGTGCTTGATGCGCCGGACCACCCACGGCACCAGGTACTCCCTGGCCCAGCCGAGGTCCTCGGCGCGGGCCTCACGCCACGGCCGTGCCTCGAGCGGGTCCGGGTTGAACGGTTCGAGGCCGTGCGGCACACCGAGGGTGTCGAGCACCGCGGCGGCGATCGTCGAGTGGCCCATCGGGGAGTGGTGCAGCCGGTCGGGAGCCCACATCCGCGGGTCCCGGAGCACGCGGAGTGCCCACGTGTTCGCCACCAGGGCGCCGTGCTTCAGGGCGATGGCGTGCAGGTTCTCGTTGTAGATCGCCGTCTTGCCACGGACCATGCCGAGCACCGGGGTCATCCCGACGTCGGGGCCGGTGAACAGCACGACGGTGGCTCCGTCGCGGCGCAGGTCGGCCACGAGCCGGTCCACGCGCTCGGCGAGCTCGTCCGGGTCCGAGCCGGGGCGGATGATGTCGTTACCGCCGGCGGACACCGTGATGAGGTCCGGGTGCAGGGCGACGGCGGCCTCGGCCTGCTCGTCGATGATCTGCTGCAGCAACCGCCCCCGGATCGCGAGGTTCGCGTAGGCGAAGTCGTCGGTCTGGTGTGCGAGCACCTCGGCGACGCGGTCCGCCCAGCCGCGGTTGCCGCCCGGGACGGTGGGGTCGGGGTCCCCGATGCCCTCGGTGAACGAGTCACCGATCGCGACGTACCTGGTCCAAGGATGACGATCTGACACGTTCCGGACCCTAGTCTCGTGGCATGACGAAGGCCAACACGGACGCCGTCGGCTGGTCGGTGCCGGACGAGCTGTTCAGCCGCATCGCCGAGCGAGCCCCCGGCTACGACGCCGCGAACACGTTCTGCACGGAGGACCTCGACGAGCTCCGCGCCGCCGGCTACCTGCGGATCGGCGTGCCCGTCGAGCAGGGCGGGGCGGGCCTCGGCCTCCGGGCCACCGCGGGGGTGCAGCGCGCCCTCGCCCAGGCCGCGCCGGCGACGGCACTCGGCCTCGGCATGCACCAGGTGTGGGTGCAGGCGGCCCGCGCCGTCCGTGCGCGAGGCGGGTCGTTCCTCCAGGCCGTCACCGACCACGCTGCGGACGACCACCTGCTCGCCTTCGGGGTGAGCGAACCCGGCAACGACGCCGTGCTGTTCGATTCGTCGACGACGGCGGAGCCGGACGGCGACGGCGGGTTCCGGTTCACCGGCACGAAGGTCTTCACGTCCCTCGCACCGGCGTGGGACGTCATGAGCGTCTTCGGCAAGGACACCTCGGGGCCGGAGCCACGGCTCGTGCACGGGTTCGTCCTGCGGTCGGACGGCGACGTCGAGCACCTGGACGACTGGGACACGCTCGGGATGCGTGCGACGCAGAGCCGCACCACGAAGCTGCACGGCGTGCACGTCCCCGCCGACCGCATCGTCCGGTCGCTGCCGGTCGGGCCGAACCAGGACCCGCTCGTGTTCGGGGTCTTCGCGGCGTTCGAGCTCCTCATCGCGTCGGTGTACGTGGGGATCGCGGAGCGCGCGATCACGCTCGCGGCGGCCGCCGTGGCAGGTCGCACCGCGGCCGACGGCACCCCGCGGTCGCAGGACCCCGACGTGCGCCGGGCGATCGCCGACCTGCGCGGTGCGGTCGACGCGATCACGCTGCAGGTCGACTCGCTGGCGCGGTCGGTCGACGAGCTCGACGACCTCGGCGCCCGCTGGTTCCCGCTGCTCGTCGGGACGAAGGCCCGGGCCGTGGACACCGCGCAGCACGTCGTGGACGAGGCCATGCGCGTCGTCGGTGGCTCGGCGTTCCGGTCGTCGAGCGAGCTGGCGCGGCTGGCGCGTGACGTCCGGGCGGGGCAGTACCACCCGTCTTCGCGCGACTCCGCGGCGCGGACGATCGCCGCGTCGGTGCTCGGCCCGCTCGGCTGAGCGCTGCGCTCGCACGGTGCGAGCTCGGCGCGGCGGCGCACGGTGCGGGGTCCGTCGGCCGGTGCGAGCTTGGTCGCTCGGTGCTGCGCTGTGGCGCCGCACGGTGCAACCAACTCGGCACCGAGTCGCGAAGGGCGCACGGTGCGGTGGGCGCGACGGCGTCGTGGCGTGGCGGCGCACGGTGCTGTGTCCGTCGGCCGGTGCGAGCTTGGTCGCTCGGTGCTGCGCTGTGGCGCCGCACGGTGCAACCAACTCGGCACCGAGTTGCGAAGGGCGCACGGTGCGACGGCGGGCGAGCAACCGCACACGACGGGTCGAACCTCGCACCGCGCGGCCGTGGGCACTCCCGGCACGGCGATGTCGGCGGCGCCTGGCATCATCTCGGTGTGAGCAAGCAGGACGGACGGAACCGCCTCGTCTCCGACGCACCGGTGGACGACGTCTCGGCGACCGTGCTGCACGTCGACATGGACGCCTTCTTCGCCTCCGTCGAACTGCTCGACCGCCCCGACCTGGTGGGGCTGCCGGTCATCGTCGGACACGACTCCGACCGCTCCGTCGTCACCGCCGCCACCTACGAAGCCCGTCGCTACGGGGTCAACTCCGCGATGCCGATGGCCATCGCCAAACGCCGCTGCCCGAACGCCGTGATCGTCGAGCCGCACTTCGAGAAGTACCGGGCGAAGTCCGCCGCGGTGATGGCGATCTTCGACCGGTTCACCCCGCGGGTCGAGCGCCTCGGCATCGACGAGGCGTTCCTCGACGTCGCCGGTGCCCTCCGCCTGTACGGCACTCCGTGGCAGATCGGCCAGGCGATCCGCCGCACGGTCTTCGCCGAGACCGGACTGCACTGCTCCGTCGGTGCGGCATCGACGAAGTTCGTCGCGAAGCTCGCCTCCAGCCGGTCGAAGCCGGACGGCCTGCTCGTGGTCCCCGCCGCCGACACCGTGGCGTTCCTGCACCCGCAGCCGGTGTCCGCGCTCTGGGGCGTCGGCGGCAAGACGCAGGAGACGCTCGAACGCCGGGGCATCCGCACGGTCGGCGACCTGGCGAACACCCCGCTCGGGTCGCTGGTGTCGGCACTCGGCCCGGCCGGCGGGCAGCGGCTGCACGACCTGTCGTGGGGTCGCGACCCCCGCGTGGTCGACACCGGCGTCGGCGAGAAGTCCATCGGGCACGAGGTCACGTTCGGCCGCGACCTGACCGAGCGCGACGACGTCGCCCGCGAACTCCTGCGCCTGGCCGACAAGGTCGCCGTCCGCCTGCGCCAGGCCGACGTGCAGGCCCGGACCGTGGCGCTCAAGGTCCGGTACACCGACTTCACCACCCTCACCCGGTCGCGCACCCTGGCGGAGCCCACCGACGTCGCGAAGCGCCTGCACCGCGAAGCCGTCGAGCTGTACGACGTGCTGCACCGACCGGGCAACCGGATCCGGCTGATCGGGGTGCGTGGTGAGAACCTCGTGCCCGCGGCCGCGAGCAACGCCCTGTGGGACGACGACGCGCCGTGGCGTGACACCGAGACCACGGTCGACGCGGTCGCCGCACGCTTCGGCGCCGGCGTGCTGCGACCGGCATCCCTGGTCCGCCGGACTCTTGACGGCGGCGTCCCGCACGCTCGGCAGGACTGACGGTGGCGGTAGAATCGGGTTCAGTGAGCGCAGCGGAGTACGAAGACCAGCAGCCCGCCACGCTGTGGGCGGAGTCGGGTGACGACCGGTCCGGCGCAGGCGGATCGTCGCCGACGCACGACGGCACCCCGGTCCACGAGAACCAGGGGCACCAGACCCAGGCGCACCAGACGGCGCAGGCGCAGGGCGACGCCGCCCGTGACGAAGCCGACGCCGCGGCCCTGGCCGAAGCGGCTGGCAACTCCGCCGTCCAGCACCTGTCGCCGGCGTTCCCGGACCGGGCCGCCTGGGGCACGGCGTCGAAGCTCCGCGCCTGGCAGATCGAAGCGCTCACGAAGTACTTCGAGAAGGAACCCCGCGACTTCCTCACGGCCGCGACGCCCGGCGCCGGCAAGACCACCTTCGCGCTGCGGCTGGCGACCGAGCTCCTCGCCCGCGGCATCGTCGACCGCATCGTCGTCGTCGCCCCGACCGAGCACCTGAAGCGCCAGTGGGCCGACTCCGCCGACCGTGTGGGCATCCGGATCGACCCGATGTTCAAGAACGGCGACGGCATGTTCGGCCGGCACTACCAGGGCGTCGCGATCACCTACGCCCAGGTCGGCATGAACCCCGAGGTGCACAAGCGCATCACCGAGGGCGGCCGTACCCTGGTCGTCCTCGACGAGGTCCACCACGGCGGCGACGCCCTGACCTGGGGCGACGGCATCCGAGAAGCGTTCTCCGGTGCCACCCGCCGGCTCTCGCTGTCGGGAACCCCCTTCCGGTCCGACACCGCACCGATCCCGTTCGTGCAGTACGCCCCCGACGAGCAGGGCATCCGCACCTCGATCTCCGACTACAACTACGGCTACGGCCGAGCCCTGAAGGACGGCGTCGTCCGCCCGGTGCTGTTCATGGCCTACGCCGGACAGATGCGCTGGAAGACCCGGATGGGCGACGAGATGTCGGCATCCCTGGGCGAGCAGGTCACGAAGGACATCACGGCGCAGGCCTGGCGCACCGCGCTGTCGCCAGAGGGCGAGTGGATGCCGGCCGTGCTCTCCGCCGCCGACAAGCGTCTGACCGAGGTCCGTCGTGGTGTGCCCGACGCCGGCGGTCTGGTCATCGCCACCGACACCACCACGGCGCGCGCCTACGCCCGGATCCTGCAGCAGATCACGGGGGAGCGTCCCACCGTGGTGCTGTCCGACGAAGCCGCCGGGTCGAGCCGCATCAGCGCGTTCGCCGAGGACACCTCGCGCTGGATGGTCGCCGTCCGCATGGTGTCCGAGGGCGTCGACGTCCCCCGGCTCTGCGTCGGGGTCTACGCCACGAGCGCGAGCACGCCGCTGTTCTTCGCCCAGGTGATCGGCCGCTTCGTGCGTGCCCGTCGCCGCGGGGAGACCGCGAGTGTCTTCCTGCCGAGCGTCCCCGGCCTGATGGCCCTCGCCGCCACCCTCGAGCTCGAGCGCGACCACGCCCTCGACCGCCCGAAGGACGCCGACGACGGCATGTACAACCCCGAAGACGCGATGGTCGCCGAGGCCAACAAGGAAGACCGCGCGTCCGAGAGCCTGCTCGAGGTCCAGCCGTTCGAGGCACTCGACTCGCAGGCGTCCTTCGACCGCGTCCTCTACGACGGCGGTGAGTTCGGCACCGGCGGCGAGGTCGGTTCCCTCGAGGAGCTCGACTTCATCGGCATCCCCGGGCTCCTCGAACCCGACCAGGTGCGCGACCTCCTGCGCGCGCGACAGGCGACGCAGGCGAAGCGCTCCAAGGGCCGCACGGCAAAGGACGGCATGCCGAAAGCGCCCGAGCCCGACCGACCGATGTACATGACGATCAAGGAGCAGCGCACCGAGCTCGCCCGGCTCGTGTCGATCTGGTCCCGCCACTCGAACGAACCGCACGGATCGATCCACGCCGAACTCCGAAGGATCAGCGGTGGCCCGGCCGTGGCGCAGGCGAGCATCGAGCAGATCCAGAAGCGCATCGACATCCTGCGCTCCCGCATCGGCGGACGACGGTGACCGCGGCGTGATCGAGCCGGTCGACGACCGCACCTGGTACGTCAAGCGCGACCCCGAGGCGTCACCCGAGGCGATCATCGACCGCTTCGGCGGCGGCTACCGACTGCGCCGGTTCTCGCTCACCGAGTCCCGCCGCACCCCGCACGGGGTGTTCACCGGACCCGAACTGGCCGAGACCGCGTGGTGGCGGCTCCGCGACAGGCCGCGGAACTCATGACGCGCCAAGCCAAAGTCCGGTAGACCGGAGGAATGGCAGACTCGATCCCCCACGTCCTCGTCCTCGGCGGCGGCTCCGCTGGCTACACCACGGTCAAGCAGCTCCAGAAGCACGCGGCCACGGTGCCCATGCGCATCACGCTCGTGGACCAGAACACCTACTACACGTACCTGCCGTTCCTGCCCGAGGTCGCCGGTGGCCACATCGCGCCGAAGGACGTCACCGTCGAGCTGCGCCGTGCACTGCGCAAGACCCGGGTGATCCAGGGCAAGGTCACCGCGATCTCGTCGGCGGACAAGACCGTCTCGATCGCGACCGCCGGCGGCGACGACCGCACCCTCGGCTACGACCACCTCGTCGTCGCCCTCGGTTCCGTCACCCGCACCTTCCCGACCCCCGGGCTCGAGGAGTACGGCGTCGGCTTCAAGAGCGTCGAAGAGGCCGCCTACGTTCGCGCCAAGCTCCTCGACAACATCGCGAAGGCCGCTGCCACCCGTGACGAGGACGAGCGTCGCCGTCTGCTGACCAGCGTCTTCGTCGGCGGTGGCTACACCGGCGTCGAGGCGATCGGTGAGCTCTTCGACGTGTCGCAGGCTGCCATCAAGACCTACCCGTCGCTCGCCGGTGAGCAGCCCCGCTGGGTGCTCATCGACGCCCTCGACCGCGTCGCGCCCGAGGTCGGCCCGGAGCTGTCCAAGTGGACGCTCGAGTCGCTCCGCGCCCGTGGCATCGACGTCCGCCTGAAGACCACCATGCCGAGCGCCGAGGGCGGTGTCGTCAAGTTCTCCGACGGCGACGAGTTCGCCACCGGCCTGCTCGTCTGGACCGCGGGCGTCAAGCCGAACCCGCTCCTCGACGCATCCGACCTGCCGCGCGGGCCGAAGGGCCACCTCGCCGCGAACGCGAAGCTCCAGGTCGAGGCCGAGGACACCCACCAGGTCGTCGAGGGCGTCTGGGGCCTCGGTGACGTCGCGCAGGTGCCCGACCTGACCGCCGACAAGCAGCCGGCGTTCTACCCGCCGAACGCGCAGAACGCCGTGCGCCAGGCCGTGGTGGCCGCCGACAACATCGTCGCGACCATCACCGGCAAGCCGCTCGAGGAGTACCGCCACCCCTCCATCGGCACCGTCGCGTCGTACGGTGTCGGCAAGGGTGCCGCGAACATCAAGGGCATCAAGATGACCAACCTGCTCGCGTGGCTCGCGCACCGCGCGTACCACGTGTACGCGATGCCGACCCTGAACCGGAAGGCCCGCATCATCATCGGCTGGATCACCGGTGCGGTGTCCGGTCGCGACGCGACCTCGCTCATCAAGGAAACGGACCCGCGACGCAACTTCGTCGAGGCGTCGAAGAGCTAGGAAACCGAACGCGGCATCAGGCCGCAATTTCGTCGAGGCGTCGAAGAGCTAGACGCACCCACAGATCGGACGGGAGGCGCGGTGCCAGCTGACACCGCGCCTCCCGTCCGTCCGTCACGTGCGTTCGCACCCACCTGCCGCTCTCCGGCATACTGACTCCCTCGGCGCCCACGGCGACGAGGTCCCGGAAGTCGACCGACACGTGCGCCCCACCACCACCACCTCCTCCGTCCGATCGTGCCTCCGATGCGGCGCCGAGCGTCACGACAGCACCGTCCACCGGTGCCCCGGTCCGGCCGACCCGCTCCGCGCCTTCGGCCTCGACGCCGGAGCCCGAACGGTGCTCGAGGTCCTGGGCGGGATCGGGCAGCCCTCCCTGGTCGGCGGAGCAGTCCGCGACGCGCTGCTTCGGGAAGCCGGGCGCGGACCGACCACCACCGGTGACGTCGACGTCGAGGTGCACGGCACCAGGACCGATGTGGTCGTCGGAGCGTTGCGTGCGGCCGGAGCGATCGTCGTCGAGGCCGGTGCGGGGTTCCCGGTCCTCAAGGTGGTGCTCGACGGATCCCGCGTCGACGTCGCAGTGACGGCGGAGTCCGGTGCGCTCGATCCGGTCACGGTGTCCGCCCTCGGTCGGGACTTCACGGTGAACGCCGTCGCCTGGGACCCCCGCACGAACGTGTTCCTCGACGCGGTCGGTGGGATCGACGATGCCGTCATCGGCGTGCTGCGGCACGCTTCCGAACGCTGCAGTGAGGACCCGCTCCGGGTCTTGCGTGCCGTGCAGCTCGTCGCCCGGTTCGACTTCGCCGTGCACCCCGCGACGCTGAGTCTGGCGCGGTCGATCGCGGCACGGTTCGAGTCGATCGCCACCGGGCGGATCTGGCCCGAGATCCGCAAGCTGGCACTCGGCGACCACGTGTCGGCTGCCCTCCGAACGCTGCACGACAGCGGCTGGGAGCGACACCTGCCCGAGCTCGCCGCGGTCCGAGACGTGCCGCAGGACCCCCGGTGGCACCCGGAGGGTCCCGTGCACGTCCACCTCGGAGCGGCGGGGGACGCTGCCGCCCGCGCCTGCACCGAGGACGGGATCCGGGGTGACGACCGGGTCGTCATCGTGCTCGCCGCCGTCCTGCACGACCTGGGGAAGGCCGGCTCCGGCACGCAGGTCCTCGCCGACGACGCAGGTGCGTTCCGCATCCGCAGCCTGGGCCACGAGGTGTCCGGCGCTGCGGCAGCAGCAGTGCTGCTCGGTCGCCTCGGCGCGCCACGCCACATCGTCGAGCGGGTCGTCCCGCTCGTTCGCGAGCACATGGTCCCGCACTCGTCCAACGGCGCGCCACCGTCCGTTCCCGCTGCTCGGCGGCTGTTCCGACGGCTCGGATCCTCCCTGCCCGCGATGGAGTCGTGGGCCCGGGTGTGCGAAGCCGACTCGCAGGGGCGTGGTCCGGGGGCGAGCCGGTCCTCGGCGTGGTCGTGGTTCGACGTCGCGCTCCGGGACCAGGTCGCGCGTCGACCCGTGCGGCTGCTGTCCGGCCGCGACCTCGTCGACGCGGGACTCACCCCGGGGCCGGTGTTCCGCGAACTCCTCGTGGCGTCCGCGGCGGCGCAGGACGACGGCGTCTTCGATGACGTCGCCGGAGCCCGCGCTTGGCTGCGCCGAGCGGTCGACGCACGCCGGTGACGGACGGGAGGCGCGGTGCCAGCTGGCACCGCGCCTCCCGTCCGTCTGTGCGGACGTCCACCGCCTGTCCGCGATCTGCGGTCCTGTGTCCGCTCCAACGTGGCGCGCGTCAGCGTGGACGGACGAGCGAGAGGAGCGTCCATGCGCGCCATGACCTACCGCGGCCCGTACCGGGTCCGCGTCGAGGAGAAGCCGGATCCCCGGATCGAGCACCCGAACGACGCGATCGTCCGGGTGGAGCGGGCCGCGATCTGCGGGTCGGACCTGCACCTGTACCACGGCATGATGCCCGACACCCGGGTCGGGCACACGTTCGGCCACGAGTTCATCGGGGTGGTCGAGCAGATCGGCTCGTCCGTCGAGACCCTGTCGGTCGGGGACCGCGTGATGGTCCCGTTCAACATCTTCTGCGGCACGTGCTGGTTCTGCGCCCGCGGACTCTTCGCGAACTGCCACAACGTGAACCCGAACGCGACCGCGGTCGGTGGGATCTACGGGTACTCGCACACCACCGGCGGGTACGACGGCGGGCAGGCGGAGCACGTGCGGGTGCCGTTCGCCGACGTCGGACCGCAGGTGATCCCGGACTGGCTCGACGACGACGACGCCCTCCTCATGACGGACGCACTGAGCACCGGGTACTTCGGGGCGCAGCTGGCGTCGATCCGCGAGGGCGACACCGTCGTGGTACTCGGTGCCGGGCCGGTCGGACTGTTCTCCGCGGCGTCGGCGTGGTTCATGGGAGCCGGCCGGGTGATCGTCGTCGACCAGCTCGAGTACCGGCTCGAGAAGGCCCGGAGTTTCGCGCACGCCGAGACGATCAACTTCGCCGAGGTCGACGACGTCGTGCTCGAGATGAAGAAGCAGACCGACTTCCTCGGTGCGGACAGCGTGATCGACGCCGTCGGAGCCGAGGCGGACGGCAACTTCACCCAGCAGGTCACCGCCTCGAAGCTCAAGCTGCAGGGCGGGGCCCCGACGGCGCTCAACTGGGCGATCGACGGCGTCCGCAAGGGCGGCACGGTCTCAGCGGTCGGCGCGTACGGGCCGATCCCGAGCGCGGTGAAGTTCGGTGACGCGATGAACAAGGGCGTCACGATCCACACGAACCAGGCGCACGTGAAGCGCCAGTGGCCGCGGTTGCTCGAGCACATCCAGGCCGGGCACTTCAAGCCGAGCGACATCATCACGCACCGCATCCCCCTCGAGCACATCGCCGAGGGGTACCACCTGTTCTCGTCCAAGCTCGACGGTTGCATCAAGACCGTCGTCGTGCCGTGAGGAGGCCCGACATGTCCGACCACACCCCGTACATCGCCGATCCACCCCGTCGGGTGCCGTCCTCCGAGGAGCTCCGTGCCCGCATCCCGGGGTGGGGGAGCGACCTCGACCCGGCGGACCGGCCGTCCGTCCCGAAGCTCTCACGCGAGGCCGGCGCCGCGACCGGCGCGCACTGGGACGTCCCGTCGCAGCAGCCCGGCGCTGCCGGCAGGGAGCGGTCGATCGAGCACGCGCACGTCACGCCGGTGTTCGGCACCGCGCAGCCGCTCCGAGGGGTGCCGGGAGCGGTGCGGCGCCTGGCGTACGCGAGGTCCAGCGAGGGGCGCCTGGCGCACTGGATGCTGCTCGTCGTCGCGGACCGCCTGGACGTCGCGACGCACCGGGTGACCGATGCGCTGCGGGGTCGGCCGGACCGGGTGATCAGCGAGACCGGTGTCGCGGCGGAGCGTGGGAACCACCCCGTTGCGTCGCGCCTGGGGTCGGGTCGATCGGATTGGCGGCACCAGGTGCTCGACCCGATGGTCGCGAACTGGGGCTGGCTCGCGGCGCTCGGCGCCGTCGTGCTGGCGGCGCGGCGGGTGCGCCGCTCGCGCCGCTCGCGCTGACCGCCGGGCGCCGGGCTTGCGCCCTGGTGCGGCGTTGCCCACTCGGTGCGACCTTGTTCCGTCACACGGAGTCCGCAACGTCGCACCGGCCCGTGACGTGCGCACGTTCCGGCCTGGAGGCGCGCTGCGGCCCCGCCCCGCGCCTCCAGTCCGCACGTCCCGCGTCCACCGCCCGCCCTCTGCCGTACCCCGACCGCCCCGAGCGCAGCAAGGCGGCGGCGTCAATGCCCTGACCGAAGCGAAGTGGCACGTGGTCGACCTGAGCGAAGCGAAGTGGCGCCCCAGAGGCGGTGACGCCCTGAGCGCAGCGATGGCGGCACTCGCCGGGAAGACACAACAGAAAATGCCCCCCGACCGAAAGGTCAGGGGGCACGCATTTCCTGTGTCCGAGGGGGGACTTGAACCCCCACGCCCTAATACGGGCACTAGCACCTCAAGCTAGCGCGTCTACCAATTCCGCCACCCGGACAGGGTGTCTGGCGTCTGTTTCCCGGGTTCAACCCGGCGTTCCTGCCGAGAGAAGACACTAGCACGGGTCTGAACGCGCGATGAACACGGTCGCGCATCCCGGGCGAGTCCTGCGTTCCCGGCCTCGGCGACGGGGTCGGTGCCGACCGATACCGTGGAGCCATGACGAACCCCGGGCCCTCCGAGCCGCAGTCCGTGCCCGAGCTCGAGGCCACCGCGGCGATCGCCCGCGACCTCATCCGCATCGACACGACGAACTGGGGCGAGGGGAAGTCCCGTGGGGAGACCGAGGCGGCCCACTACGTCGAGGACAAGCTCCGCGCGTTGGGTCTCGAGCCGCAGTTGTTCGAGTCCGAGCCGGACCGCGTGAGCGTCGTGGCGCGGGTGCCCGGTCGGAACCGTGACAAGCCGGCGCTCGTGGTTCACGGACACCTCGACGTCGTGCCGGCCGACCCCGCGAACTGGTCGGTCGACCCGTTCGGTGGTGTGGTCAAGGACGGATCGCTGTGGGGTCGGGGCGCCGTCGACATGAAGAACATGGACGCGATGATGCTCACGTCGCTGGCCGACGTCGTCGAGCAGCACGGGGCGCCGGAGCGTGACCTGGTGATCGCGTACTTCGCCGACGAAGAGGCCGGGGGAGTCCTGGGGTCCCACCACGTGGTCGACCAGCACCCCGAGGTCTTCGCGGGGGCGTCGGCGGCGATCAGCGAGGTCGGCGGGTACTCGATCACGCTCGGTGACCGTCGCGCCTACCTGCTGCAGACCGGCGAGAAGGCGCTCATGTGGGTGAAGCTGATCGCGCGCGGCACCGCCGCCCACGGCTCGCACGTGATCCGCGACAACGCCGTCACGAAGCTCGCTGCGGCGGTCGCCCGGATCGGCAGCGAGGAGTGGCCCGTCCGGCTCTCGGGCACGACGGACGCGATGGTGGCCGAGGTGGCGCGGTTCCTCGGGGTCGACCCGACCGTCACCGGCCCGGACGAGGTCGCGCTGGCCACCGGGTCGGCGTCGCGGTTCATCCACGCCGCGTTGCACACCACGTCGAACCCGACGGTGCTGACCGCCGGCTACAAGCACAACGTCATCCCCGACGCCGCCGAGGCCCTGGTCGACATCCGCTGCCTGCCCGGCGACGAGGAGTCCGTGCTCGAGCGGGTGCGGGAGCTCGCCGGCCCCGAGGTCGAGGTGGTCATGTCGTTCCGCGACATCGGCCTCGAGCAGGACTTCGGCGGCCCGCTGGTCGACGCCGTCCGCGACGTCCTCGGCCGGCACGACCCGGGCGCACCGGTCCTGCCGTACCTGCTGTCCGGCGGCACCGACAACAAGGCGCTCTCGACGCTCGGCATCGCGGGGTACGGGTTCGTGCCGCTGCAGCTGCCAGCCGGTGTCGACTTCCCCGCGATGTTCCACGGCGTGGACGAGCGGGTGCCGCTCGACTCGCTGGCGTTCGGTCGGCGGGTGCTTGCCGACCTGCTCGCCACGTACTGATATTGTTCATGGTCGCCGTCGTGGCGGTGCCCTGACCGACCTCACCCCTGAAAGGCCCGTGCGATGCACATCCTCGAGGCGATCTTCCTCGGCTTCGTCCAGGGGCTCACCGAGTTCCTGCCGGTGTCCTCCAGCGCGCACCTGCGCATCGTGGGGCTCTTCCTGCCCGACGCGAAGGATCCCGGTGCGGCCTTCACCGCCGTGACGCAGCTCGGCACCGAGACCGCGGTGCTCATCTACTTCTGGAAGGACATCACCCGGATCATCGGGCGGTGGTTCCGCTCGGTGGTCAAGCGTGACGTGCCGAAGGGCGACCCCGACGTCCGTCTCGGCTGGCTGGTGATCCTCGGCACGATCCCGATCGGGGTCGCCGGGCTCCTGCTCAAGGACTCGATCGAGACCACGTTCCGGTCGCTCTGGATCGTCGCGATCGTCCTCATCGTGTTCGGCGTCGTGCTCGGGGTGCTCGACCGGGTCGGTCGCAAGGAGCGGCGCATCGAGCAGATGACCTTCCGCGGTGGCCTGCTCATCGGCCTGGCGCAGATGCTCGCCCTGGTCCCCGGAGTGTCCCGTTCCGGCGCGACCGTGTCGATGGGTCTCGCCCTCGGGTACACCCGTCCGGCGGCGGCACGGTTCGCCTTCCTGCTGGCGATCCCGGCGGTGTTCCTGTCCGGGTTCTACGAGGCCGCGACGAGCCTCGGCGACCACGGCTCGCCGTTCGGACTCGCCGACACGCTCATCGCCACCGTCGTCGCGTTCGTGGTCGGGTTCGTCGTGATCGCGGCGTTCATGAACTACATCAGCAAGCGCAGCTTCATGCCGTTCGTCCTCTACCGGATCGCACTCGGTATCGTGCTCATCGTGTTGTTGTCGCTCGGAGTGATCCAGCCGTGAGGGCCTGGCAGGCCCCATCCGTCCCCGACGTCCCCGGCGCCGCGCCCCGACCGGTCGTCCACGACACCGCAGCGGGCAAGCCGGTGGACCCCGCCCGCGACGAGGACCGTGCCGCGCTGTACGTCTGTGGCATCACGCCGTACGACGCCACGCACCTCGGCCACGCGGCGACCTACCTGGCGTTCGACACGCTCGGCCGTGCCTGGCGTGACGCGGGGCTCGACGTCGAGTACGCGCAGAACGTCACCGACGTGGACGACCCGCTGCTCGAGCGTGCCGCACGCGACGGCGTCGACTGGCGTGAACTCGCTGCCTCCCAGGTCGACCTGTTCCGCCGCGACATGGAGTCGCTGCGGATCCTGCCGCCGGACGACTTCGTGGCCGTCACGGACGAGGTCGAGCGCGTCGCCGAGGCGGTCTCGTTCCTGCAGGAGTCCGGCTACGCGTACGAGGTCCCGACCGACGGCGCCGAGGGCGACGACCTGTACTTCGACGTGAACCGCCCGACCGACGCGTGGACCCTCGGCGACGAGAGCGGCCTGGACCGCGAGACGATGCTCGCCCTCGCAGCCGAACGCGGCGGCGACCCGGATCGTCCTGGCAAGCGTGACCCGCTCGACCCGCTGCTGTGGCGCGCTGCACGTGACGGCGAGCCGGCCTGGGACACCGAGATCGGCCCCGGGCGCCCCGGCTGGCACATCGAGTGCAGCGTCATCGCCGGTGACCGCCTCGGGCTGCCGATCAGCGTGCAGGGCGGCGGGAGCGACCTCGTCTTCCCGCACCACGAGATGAGCGCCGGGCACGCTGCGGCCCTCGCACACCAGCCCCTCGCGAACGCGTTCGTGCACACCGGGATGATCGCCTACCAGGGCACGAAGATCTCGAAGTCGCTCGGCAACCTCGTCACCGTTCGCGGGCTGCTCGACGACGGCGCCGACCCCCGTGCCATCCGGCTCGCGCTGCTGTCGCACAAGTACTCCGACGACTGGGAGTGGTTCGACACCGAGCTGACGAGCGCCCAGACGCGGCTCGCCGGCTGGGACGCCTGGGCTTCCGGAGCCTCCGCCGGGCACGCCGACGACGCTGCGGACGTCGCGGCACGCATCCGCGCGCGGGTGTCGGACGACCTCGACACCCCCGGTGCCGTCGCCGCGGTCGACACCGCGATCGCGGGCGGCACGGCGTGCACGCCGGAGCTCCTCGACCTGATCGACGCGCTGCTGGGCATCCGGCTGGCCTGATCCCCGCCCGCCGTGTGGTCGCGACACGTCGCGTGCGTGCCGCCGAGGGGTCGGAAACTGTCGCCGAGGCGGGCCGCAGCCGACAGTTCGCGACCACTCGCCGGACGTGAGCGGCGTGTCGTGATCGCACACCTCGCGACGGACGGGAGGCGCGGTGCCAGCTGGCACCGCGCCTCCCGTCCGTCAGCGGGTGACGGCTACTGCTGTGGCCGCCACGGCCCCTCGCCACCGGCGGTGCCGCCGTCCTTGCCGTCCTTGCGCTCACGGCGACGGAGGTACTGCTCGAACTCCTGCGCGATGGCGTCGCCCGAGGCCTCGGGGGAGTCGACGGTGTCTCGTGCCTGCTCGAGCTGCCCGATGTAGGACGCCATGTCCTCGTCGTCGGCGGCGAGGGCGTCGATGCCCTCTTCCCACTCGGTGGCGTCGTCGAGCAGTGAGCCGCGCGGCACCGTGACGTCCGTGAGTTCCTCGATCTTGTCGAGCAGCGAGAGCGTGGCCTTCGGCGAGGGCGAGTTGTGCACGTAGTGCGGCACCGACGCCCACAGGGAGAGCGTGGTCAGCCCGGCCGTGTCCATCGCGTCGGCGAGGACCCCGAGGATGCCGGTCGGGCCCTCGTACGAGGACTTGTCGACGTCGAAGGCGGCGCGGACCCCGGCGTTCTCGCTCGACACGAACACCGAGATCGGTCGGGTGTGGGGGACGTCGGCGAGCATGGCGCCGACGAAGACGACGGCGTCGATCGAGTAGACGTCCGCCAGGTCGATGATCTCCGAGCAGAAGCCCCGCCAGGTGCGCGAGGGTTCCGGGCCGACGAGGACGAAGACGTCACGGTCGGTGGGCGAGCCGGTGGCGCCGATGACCGGACGCCCCTCGGCACCGGGCCCGTACAGCACGATGCGGGGCCACTGCACGCCGCGGTCACCGTTGTCGTCGGTGCCGACGGTGGGCCGGTTGAACTGGTAGTCGACGTACCGCTCACCGTCGAGTTCGCGCAGCTCGTCGAGCCCGAGCGACTCGACGATGCGACGCGCCAGACCGCTCGCGGCCTCGCCGGCGTCGTTCCAGCCCTCGAAGGCGACGACGAGCAAGCGACCGTCGCTGAAGGGGGAGTGCTGTGGCACGGAGCGGACCTCCTGGTGGTGGAGCGGAGCGGGGCGGGAGCGGTGCCCCCGGCCGGACACGATTCAGGCATCCACTGTAGGCCCAGGGGGTGTCGGCGCACGCGCGCGTCCGCGCCCAGCGGAACGGCCCCGGTAGACTCGACGCCCGTGACCGAGCATCCTCCTGCCCTCGTCCCGCCCGCAGCCGTGCTGTGGGACATGGACGGCACGATCATCGACACCGAGCCGATCTGGCAGCGGTCCCAGGTCGACCTGACGAGCCGCTACGGCGCCGAGTGGACCCACGAGGACGGCCTGTCCCTGGTGGGCAGCGGTCTCGAGCGCTCCGGTGAGCTCCTGCGCGCCAAGGGCGTCGACATGGAGGTCGAGGAGATCATCCAGTGGATGACCGACTACGTGATGGAGCACCTGCGCGCCGGTGAGCTGCCCTGGCGTCCGGGCGCCCGTGAGCTCGTCGAGGAGCTCCACGCCCGCGGCATCCCGACCGCCCTGGTCACGATGTCCCGTCGCAAGATGGCGCTCGTCGCCGCCGAGGCCCTGGGCGAGCGCGGTTTCCGCGTCGTCGTCGCCGGCGACGACGTCGACCGTCCGAAGCCGTTCCCGGACGCGTACCTGTCCGCCGCCGCGCAGCTCGGCGTCGAGCCGACCGCGTGCGTCGCGATCGAGGACTCCGCCACCGGCGTCGCGTCGGCGGTCGCCTCCGGCGCCGTCACGGTCGCCGTCGAGCACATCGTCCCGCTCTCCGAGATCGCCGGCGGCGACGTGCACCTGACCACCCTGGCGGGCGTCGACGTCGACCGGCTGGTCGAGTTGACGACGCCGGCCCTGACCGCACGGGCCGGGATCCCGGGAGGCGCGGTGCCGGACCCGGCGCACGCTGCGGACACCGAAGGGGTCATCCGATGAGCCACACCGACGACGCACGCGACGAGGCGGACGCGAGCCGCGCCTCCAGTCCGACCGCGGACCCGACCGCAGCGCTCCCGCACACCGCGGGTGGCGCCCCGCACACCCCGCCGCGCGGCCCGTTCCGGGCCGGCGACCGCGTCCAGCTGACCGGTCCGAAGGGCAAGCTCACGACGCTGTCGCTCGAGACCGCGGGGGAGTACCACACGCACCGCGGCGTGCTCCGGCACGACGACGTCATCGGGCAGCCCGACGGCTCCGTCATCCGGGCGAGCACCGGTGACGAGTACCTGGCGCTCCGTCCGCTGCTCAACGACTACGTCATGTCGATGCCGCGTGGTGCCGCGATCGTCTACCCGAAGGACGCGGCGCAGATCGTGGCCTTCGCGGACGTCTTCCCGGGGGCCCGCGTGGTCGAGGCCGGCGTCGGCTCGGGGGCGCTGTCGCTGTTCCTGCTCCGCGCGATCGGCCCGACCGGGCAGCTGCAGTCGTTCGAGCGCCGCGAGGAGTTCGCGGCGATCGCGAAGGGCAACGTCGGCACCTTCCTCGGTGCCGTGCCGGACAACTGGTCCGTCACCGTCGGTGACCTGGTCGAGTCGCTGCCCGACGCGACCGAGCCGCAGAGCGTCGACCGCGTCGTGCTCGACATGCTCGCGCCGTGGGAGTGCGTGGACGCCGCGGCCGACGCCCTCGTGCCCGGCGGACTCATCGTCTGCTACGTCGCGACCGTCACGCAGCTGTCCCGCACGGCCGAGGCCCTGCGCGACACCGGGCGCTTCACCGACCCGATGCCGAGCGAGACCCTGGTGCGCACCTGGCACGTCGAGGGCCTCGCCGTCCGCCCGGACCACCGCATGGTCGGGCACACCGGGTTCCTCATCACGGCACGACGCCTGGCCGACGGCACCGTGCTGCCGAACCTGAAGCGCCGCGCGGGCAAGGCGGAGTTCTCGGACGAGGACGTCGAGGCCTGGACCCCCGGTGCCGTGGGCGAGCGGGCGACGAGCGACAAGAAGCTCCGCAAGGTCGCCCGGCAGTCGGCTGCGCAGGCGCGCAAGGTCGCCGCGGCCGAGGCGTCGTCGGCGGCGGATGGTGCTGCGGCGCCGTCCGAGCGCGCTGCGGCATCGTCGGATGCCGCTGCGGCACCGTCCGGGGCCGTCGAGGACGACCGGTAGGCTGACGGCGTGCCCGTCCTGCATCGAACGGAAAGAGGGTCCGTGCGCACCATCCCCGCACTCCTGGTCACCATCGGTCTCGCGGTGTCCCTCACCGCCTGCGCGTCGAACGGTGCCGGCACCACGCCCTCGAGCTGTGCCGCTCCCGGCGCCGCGTCCGAAGCGGTGACCGCCACCGGCAAGTTCGGCTCGGAGCCGAAGGTCAGCGTGCCGAAGGGCCTGACCACCAAGGGCACCCAGGTGTCCGTGCTCGAGCAGGGCTCCGGTCGTACGATCGACGACGGCACGCCCGTCCTGGTCGAGTACACCCTGGTCGACGGCTCCACCGGCGAGGTCGCCCAGACGAGTGGCTACTCGGGCCAGACGGCGCCGATCACCGCTGGTGCGAGCAACTACGGGGCCCTCGGTGCCTCACTGCAGTGCGCCCGCGTCGGCGACCGCCTGGCGGTGGCCCTGCCGAAGAGCGCCCTGAGCAGCACGGACGGCACCGGTGGCAGCTCCTCGTCGGGGAAGACCGAGGACGCCGTGATCGCCGTCATCGACGTCAAGCGCGCGTTCGACGCCCGCGCCACGGGCACCCCGCAGCTCGCCGGCGACAAGATGCCGGCCGTGGTGCTCGCGCCGTCCGGCGCCCCCGGCATCACGATCCCGTCGTGGAGCGCCCCGAAGTCGAACGAGTCGCACCTGCTCCGCAAGGGCGACGGTCGCGAGCTCACCGCGAAGGACACCGCGGTCATCAAGTACACCGCCGTCACCTGGGGTGCCGACCCGTCCGTCGCCGGCTCCAGCTGGACCGACGGATCGGGCGCGCAGGCCATCCCGCTCACCAAGGGCCAGGTCGACGAGGGCGTCCGGACCGCCATCGTCGGGCACCACGTCGGCGACCAGGTCCTGGCCATCGTCAACCAGCAGGGGACCGCGTACGCGTACGTGATCGACGTCCTCGGGGCGATCTCGAACTGACCCGGTCCGACCGTCCACGGACCGCGGCGCGGGTGCACTCCGGTGCACCCGCGCTGCCGTAGGATCGGCTCGTGCCAGCGACCCGTGTGCCCCGTGTGCCCGCCGAGGAGCGGCTGTTCAGCCTCGTGCTCGCGCTGCTCTCGACGGAGTCCGGGCTGACCAAGGCCGAGATCCTGGCCAACGTGCAGGGGTACCGGCAGCGGTTCTCGAACGGTGGCGACAACGCCTCGCTCGAGCGCCAGTTCGAGCGCGACAAGGACGACGTCCGCGAGCTCGGCATCCCCCTCGAGACCATCGAGACGCCGGGTGCGGCGGGCAACAACCAGACGCTCCGGTACCGGATCCCGAAGGGCGAGTACGACCTGCCCGTCGACGTCCGCTTCACCCCGGACGAATCCGCGTTGCTCTCCCTGGCCGCGATGGCCTGGCGCGAAGGTGCGCTGTCCGCCGACTCCCGCCGTGGCCTGCTCAAGGTCCGCTCGGCCGGTGCCGAGGACGACGACGGCGCCCTGCAGCTCGGCGTCGACGCCTACGCCCCGCGGCTCCGCGCCCGGGACGCCTCGTTCGAGCCGCTCCGTTCCGCGCTCGACCGCGGTGCAGCCGTGCGCTTCGACTACATCACGCCGGGGCAGCACGACGCCCGTCGGCGCGAAGTGGCTCCACTCGCACTGGTGCAGCACGGCGGCCGGTGGATGCTCGCCGCCCACGAGTTCGCGACGGACTCGGACAAGAACTACCTGCTGGCCCGCATCGTCGGACCCGTCACGCAGTACGAGGTCGGGCAGCACACCGCCCCTGTCGGCGCTGGGGAGCGCACCCTCGCCGAGCTCGAGCGGATCTGGGCCCAGCGCACCGCGCGCATCGCGGTGACGCCCGGTTCCGACGCCGAACGCCGACTGACCCGTCGCCGCGACACCGAGACCGATGCCGACGGCGCGCTCGTGCTGCACCACGTCGACCCGCAGATCCTCGCCGAGGAGCTCGCCGCGTTCGGGCCCGAGGTCCGGGTACTCGAGCCCGACGACCTGCGGTCACGGGTCGGGGAGCGCCTCCGTGCACTCGTGCGCGACCACACCGACGACGACCGTGCCGCAGCCCCCGGAGAGGACCCCGTTCGTGGCTGACGCCCAACCCCTGCAGGCGCAGGACAAGCTCGCGTTCCTGCTCGCCCTGGTGCCGTACCTGATCGACCGTGAGCGGGTCTCGGTGGCCGAGGCGGCTCGGCACTTCGGTGTGCCTGAGGCCCGCATCCGACGCGCCGTCGAACTCATCGCGGTGTCCGGGGTGCCCGGCGAGACGATGCAGTACCAGCACGGCGACCTGTTCGACATCGCGTGGGACGACTTCGACCAGAACGACATGATCGTGCTGACCAACCTCGTGGCGATCGACGACTCACCGCGTCTGTCGGCTCGTGAGGCGTCCGCGCTCATCGCCGGTCTGCAGTACCTGTCCGCGCTGCCCGAGGCCGCCGACCGTGACGCCATCCGCGCGCTCATGGCCAAGCTGTCCCGCGGCGCCGGGGGAGCGGCGTCGACCGTCGCCGTCGGGCAGGACCTGCACGACGTCGCCCTCGCCACCATCCGCCGGGCGATGTCCGACGGCCGCGGCCTGGTCTTCGAGTACGCCGGACCGCGCACCCAGGGCGGCACCCGACGGGTCGACCCGCTCCGGGTCGAGTCCATCGACACCGACTGGTACCTGCGCGCGTGGGACCTCGACCGGCAGGCGCTCCGGACGTTCCGGCTCGACCGCATGTCCGAGGCGCGCGTCGACGACCGCCCGGCCGAGAAGACGATCGATCAGGTCGTCATCCCGGACACACTGTTCCAGCAGGCCGCCGACGACGTCATCGTCACGGTGGAGCTCGACTCGACGTCGCTGCCCCTGGTCGCCGACTTCCTGTCCGACACCGCCGACGCGCCCGACGGGGAAGGTCGTGTGCGCATCCGGCTCGCGGCGTCGCACGGGTTCGACGGGGTGGTCCGTCTCGTCGCGGGATTGCCCGGTCGAGCCGTGGTGCTCGACCCGCCCGCCGCCCGTGAGGCCGTGCGCGACTTCGCGGCCGCGGCCCTCGCCGCGGGCTGACGTCTGCCGCTGGGGCACGTCCGAGCGCTGCACGTTCCGACCGGGTACGCCCGATCCCGCACGGTGGGCTTCGGGTACCTGGTCGTTCCGGGCGTACCTGGTGAGTTGATCCGACCAGGTACGCCCGATCCCGCCAGGGACGCCCGCTCACGCCCGCCCGCCCGCTCGCCACGCGCCAGCCGCCCGCCCACCCACACAGCCACCACACTCCCGCGCCGCCACCCGGCGGACTGTCGGTCCCGACCCCGTAAGATCGAGCACATGGCTTCGACGACCGCGCGCGGGCGAGCGAAGCGGCAGGGGCGCCAGAAGACCGACGCCGAAGGCCGCATGTCGCTCGGGCAGCACCTCATCGAGCTGCGCAACCGTCTGTTCCGCGCAGTCGTGGCGATCGTCGTCGGTGCGATCGGCGGCTGGTTCCTCACCCCGTGGGTGCTCGACGCGCTGCGCGCACCGGTGACCGAGCTGGCCAAGGTCGGTGGCCACACGGCCGAGCTGAACTTCCCGATGATCACCGGGGCGTTCGACCTCAAGCTGCAGATCGCGATCACCATCGGCGTCGTCATCGCGAGCCCGGTCTGGCTCTACCAGATCTGGGCGTTCATCGTGCCCGCGCTCGTCCGGCGCGAGCGGCAGTACGTCTGGGGCTTCCTCGGCACCGCGATCCCGCTGTTCTTCGCCGGGTGCTACTTCGGATGGTTCATCCTGCCGCACGTGGTCGGCATCCTCGGCAGCTTCGTGTCGAGCCAGGACACCTCGATCGTCGACGCGAAGGCGTACTACGACTTCGTCATCAAGCTGATCGTCGCGGTGGGCATCGCCTTCGTGCTGCCGGTGTTCCTCGTCCTGCTGAACTTCGTCGGAGTGCTCTCGGCCGCGGCCATCATCAAGAGCTGGCGCGTCGCGATCCTCTGCATCCTGGTCTTCTGCGCCATCGTCACGCCGAGCTCCGACGTCATCTCGATGTTCCTGCTCGCGGTCCCGATGTTGGTGCTGTACCTGGCCGCGTGCCTCGTCACGTGGATCCACGACCGTCGTCTCGCCAAGCGCCAGGCGAAGCTCGACGAGGAGTACGACCTGTGAGCAGCACGAGTGCGGCCGAGCGCTTCGCCGCGGCCAAGGTGCGCAACCGGTCGCGCAACCTCGAGCTCTTCCGGACCGACCTGCGGTTCGACCTCGACCCGTTCCAGTTCGCCGCGTGCGACTCGCTCGACCAGGGCCGCAGCGTCCTCGTCGCCGCCCCGACCGGAGCCGGCAAGACCATCGTCGCGGAGTTCGCCATCTGGCTCGCCATGCGCCAGCCGACGGCGAAGGTCTTCTACACGACGCCGATGAAGGCACTGAGCAACCAGAAGTACGCCGAGCTCGTCGACGTCTACGGCGAGTCCGAGGTCGGGCTGCTCACCGGCGACACGAACGTGAACCCCCGCGCCCGCGTCGTCGTGATGACGACCGAAGTGCTCCGGAACATGATCTACGCCGACTCGGACCTGCTCGACGACCTCGCATGGGTGGTCCTCGACGAGGTGCACTACCTCGCCGACCGGTTCCGCGGTGCCGTGTGGGAAGAGGTGATCCTGCACCTCCCGACCGAGGTCCGCCTGGTCTCGCTCAGCGCCACCGTGTCGAACGCCGAGGAGTTCGGCGACTGGCTGCAGACCGTCCGCGGCGACACGGACGTCATCGTCTCCGAGGATCGTCCGGTCCCGCTCGAGCAGCACGTCCTGGTCGGTTCGAAGATGGTCGACCTGTTCGACTCGAGCGGCGCCGCGGCGACGAACCGTGTGAACCCGGAACTGCTCCGCATGGTCGGCGGCGGTTCCCGGAGCGAGCGGAACGGCGGCGGCCACCGCGGCCGACGCGGTCGTGGCGGCTACCCCGAGCGCCGCGGGCCGCGCACCGAGAAGGCGCACCGCGAACAGATCGCGCACATGCTCGACGAGCGGATGCTCCTGCCCGCCATCTTCTTCGTGTTCAGCCGCAACGGCTGCGACCAGGGAGTCCGAAACGTCCTGCGCTCGGGCCTGTCCCTGACGACGGTGCAGGAGCGCAACGAGATCCGCGAGACGGCGGAGTACCACTGCCGCACGTTGCTCGACGAAGACCTGGCCGTCCTCGGCTACTGGGAGTGGCTCGAAGGGCTCGAGCGCGGAGTCGCGGCGCACCACGCGGGTCTGCTCCCCGCCTTCAAGGAGGTCGTCGAGAACCTCTTCCAGCGCAAACTGCTGAAGGTCGTGTTCGCCACCGAGACCCTGGCGCTCGGCGTGAACATGCCGGCGCGCACCGTCGTGCTCGAGAAGCTCGAGAAGTTCAACGGCGAAGCCCGTGTGCCGATCACCCCGGGGGAGTACACGCAGCTCACCGGTCGAGCCGGGCGCCGTGGCATCGACGTCGAGGGACACTCGGTCATCCAGTGGACCGACGGGCTCGACCCGCAGGCCGTCGCCTCACTCGCCAGCCGTCGCACGTACCCGCTGAACTCGTCGTTCAAGCCGACCTACAACATGGCCGTCAACCTGATCGACCAGTTCGGTCGGCAGCGCACGCGCGAGGTTCTCGAGACGTCGTTCGCCCAGTTCCAGGCGGACCGGTCGGTGGTCGACCTCGCCCGCAAGGTCCGCTCGCAGCAGGAGTCGCTCGACGGCTACCGACAGGCGATGCAGTGCCACCTCGGCGACTTCACCGAGTACTCGGCCCTCCGCCGTGAACTCTCCGACCTCGAGCGCACCAACGTGCCCGGCGGCCGCGAGGCGTCGCACGGCGCGCGCCAGGAACGCCAAGCCGCGATCACGGCGGTCCGCCGCCAGCTGCAGCGCCACCCCTGCCACGCCTGCCCGGAACGCGAAGCCCACGCCCGCTGGTCCGAGCGGTGGTGGAAGCTCAAGCGCGCCAACGACAAACTCGTCCAGCAGATCCGGTCCCGCACGGGCGCCGTCGCGACGACGTTCGACCGTGTCACCGAGGTCCTGCTCGAACTCGGTTACCTGGTGGACGCCGGCGACGGCGAGGCCACGGTGGCAGCGGGCGGCCGTCGCCTCCAGCGCATCTACGGCGACCGCGACCTGCTCGTCGCCGAGTGCCTCGAGGCGGGGGTCTGGAAGGACCTCACCCCGGCACAGCTCGCCGCCATGGCAGCGACGATCATCTACCAGCCCCGACGCGAGGACGCGCCCGGTACCGAGCACGCCCTGCCCCGCGGTGCGTTCCGGCCCGCGCTCGACGAGACGCTGACCATCTGGTCGCGCCTCGACGACATCGAGCGTGCCGCACGTCTGGCCGGTTCACAGCCGCCGACCCCGGCGATGGCCGTCGGCATGTTCCGCTGGGCTTCGGGCTCGGCCCTCGACGACGTCCTCCGCACCCTCGACCTGCCGGCCGGCGACTTCGTGCGCTGGTCGAAGCAGGTCATCGACCTGCTCGACCAGATCCGGAACGCCGGCGACGACGAGCTCGCCCAGACCGCCCGACGGGCGACGGACGCGGTCCGCCGCGGCATCGTCGCCTACGCGACGGTCTGACGGGAGGCACGGTGCCGGTTCCGGAGACCAGTGTGCGCGGGCTGCCCGCGCGCGTCGGCCGCGGGGCGGTCGCGACCGGTCCGTTCGCCGCGTTGCCGCTGGGCACCGCGCTGCCGTTGGCCGTCGTCGGCGGGATCCTCTTCGCCCTCGCGTTCCCGTCGCCCGGGTGGTGGTTCCTCGCCTACCCGGCACTCGCCTGCATGCTGCTCGCGGTGATGGGGCAGCGAGCGCGGCGTGCGGCGTGGATCGGCTACCTCGCCGGCGCGGCCTTCTGGATCCCGGCCATCTCATGGGCCGGCCGCTACCTGGGCCCGGTCCCGTGGTTCGCACTCGCCCTGCTCGAAGCCGCGTTCTTCGCGCTCGGCAGCGTCGCCATCGCCCTGGCGTACCGCTGGGTCGCACGCGTGGTGCCCTCGACCGCCGGACGTGTGTGGGGCCTCCCGGCCGTCGTCGCCGCACTCTGGACCGGGCGCGAGTGGTTCTCGGGGAGCTGGCCGTACGGCGGCTTCGCGTGGGGTCGGGTCGGCCTGTCGCAGTCGCAGGGGCCGTTCACCCACCTGGCCGCGTACGTCGGCGTCCTCGGGCTGACGTTCATCGTCGTGTACTGCGTCGCGGTCGTGGTGTCGCTCGCGCTCGTGGTGCCCCGCGTGCCGGGTGCCAGGCTCCGGCTGCCCGTGCGGGTGGCGACGGCGGGTCTGCTCGTCGCGGCGGTCCTGGCCGTGCCGGCGTGGCCGACGGCGACGAGCGGCACGATCCGGGTCGAGTCGGTGCAGGGCAACGGCCCCGCGGGCTACTTCGACCGTGCGGAGCCCGGCGACGTCCTGGCAGCACAGGTCGCGGCGACGGACGTGGACGCGAAGGGCGTGGACCTGGTCGTCTGGCCCGAGGCAGGGGCGGAGTACGACCCGCGTCAGCAGCCGGTCATCGCCGCCGCGCTCGACTCGGTGGTCGACTCGCTCGACGCCCCGATCGTGGCGGGCGCCATCACGCAGACGCCGTCGGGGGTGCTGCACAACACGTCGTTCGTCTGGACCGCCGACGGCTGGCAGTCGTCCTACGACAAGAAGCGTCCGGTGCCGTTCGGCGAGTACGTGCCCGACCGCTGGTTCTTCTCGAAGCTCGCGCCGTCGCTGATCGGCCTGTTGCAGCGCGACTACACGCCGGGGACCAAGCCGAACGTGCTCTCCGTCGCGGGGATCCGGGCCGGCATCTCGATCTGCTTCGACATCGTCGACGACGGGCTCACCTCCGACATGGTGCGCGGGGGAGCGCAGGTGATCCTCGCGCAGACGAACAACGCTGACTTCTCGGGCACCGACGAGAACCTGCAGCAGCTCGAGATCGCTCGGATGCGGGCCATCGAGACCGGCCGGTCGCTCGTGAACATCTCGACCGTCGGAGCGTCGCAGGTCATCGACCCGGGCGGTCACACGATCGACCGGGTGCCGGAGTACACCGCGACGTCGATGGTCACCGATGTGCCGCTCGGCACCTCCACCACCCCGGCGTCGATCCTGTCGGGCTCGATCACGCTCCTGCTCTCCCTCGGCGGCCTCCTCGTGCTCCTCGCCTGTGCGCCCTGGGGTCGACGCACCCGCTCCTGATCCGACTCGCCGCGCCCAGCCACTGGGAACGGACTGTGAATGCGCCGGTACGGGATTGATGGGGCGTGGGACAGTGTTGTGGAGGGCAGACGAGCGAGAGGAGCACACACATGGCTGATCGGAGTCTCCGCGGCATGCGGCTCGGGAGTCAGAGTCTCCAGAGTGAAGAGGGCGTCGAGCTCTCGGATCGCAAGCGCGCGGTCTACCAGACGGATTCGGGTGAGACGTTCGACATCGTCTTCTCTGCGGATGCGGACGTCCCCCAGACCTGGTCGGAGCCACGCTCCGGCCGCGAGGGCCGGCTGCTGGGTGACGACGGGATCCCCGTCGAGGTCGCCGAAGAAGACGTGAAGGCGCCCCGTACCCACTGGGACATGCTGCTCGAACGCCGCTCACGCGAGGAACTCGAGGAGCTCCTCGAAGAGCGCTTGCAGGTGCTCCGCGCACGACGCGGCGCCTGACACCACCGACCACACGACGACGCCCGCCCCGGTTCCCCGGGGCGGGCGTCGTCGTTCGTTCGTTCGTTCGTTCCGGAGCGTCAGCGCCGGCCAGAACCGTCGCTGGTCCGGTGACCGGAGGCGTCGTCGCCCGGCGTGGGCGGGGTGTCCTCGACCTGCTCGGCGGTCGCGTCGTCGGCCGCCGCGAGGTGTGCATCGACACTGCGGTTCGACTCGGCCAGGCGGGCGTCGAGGTCGGACTCGGGGACGATGTCCGCGGCGGTGGCGTCTGCACGCGGCATGGTGGTGTCCGCGGCTGCGGTGTTCGCCAGGCTCTCGTTCGCGAGCTTCGAGATGCGTGACAGGAAGTCCGTGCCGCCAGCACCGCCGGCGACCGGACCGGCGCCGCCACCACGGCTGGCACTGAAGCCCTTCGCGATGCCGGACAGGGCCTCGGTGAACTCGCTCGGGATCATCCAGAGCTTGTTCGAGGTGCCCTCGGCGATCTTCGGCAGGGTCTGCAGGTACTGGTAGGAGAGCAGCTTCTCGTCCGGGTCGCCGGTGTGGATGGCCTCGAACACGGTCGCGATGGCCTGGGCTTCACCCTCGGCGCGGAGCACCTGTGCCTTGGCGTCACCCTCGGCGGCCAGGATCGCGGCCTGCCGCTGTCCCTCGGCTTCGAGGATCTGGGACTGCTTGGTGCCCTCTGCCTGCAGGATCGCGGCACGTCGGCTGCGCTCAGCACGGAGCTGCTGCTCCATGGCGTCCTGGATGGACACAGGCGGCTCGATGGCCTTCAGCTCGACTCGGCCGACGCGGATGCCCCACTTGCCCGTGGCTTCGTCGAGGACGACGCGGAGCTGGCCGTTGATGTTGTCGCGGCTGGTCAGTGCCTCTTCGAGGTTCAGGCCACCCACGACGTTGCGGAGCGTGGTCGTGGTGAGCTGCTCGACGGCACCGAGGTAGTTCGCGATCTCGTACGTCGCGGCGCGGGCGTCGGTCACCTGGAAGTAGACGACGGTGTCGATCGAGACCACCAGGTTGTCCTCGGTGATCACGGGCTGCGGCGGGAACGAGACGACCTGCTCACGCATGTCGAGCAGCGGGCGCAGGCGGTCGATGAACGGGACGAGAAGGTTCAGGCCCGGGTTGAGGGTCTTGTGGTACTTGCCGAGTCGCTCGACGATCCCTGCGGTGGCCTGGGGGACGATGCGGATCGCCTTCGCCAGGACGACGATCACGAAGATGACGACGACGAGGATGAGCACGAGCAGTGCGATCGTCCCCGGGGAGATGCTGGTCACGAGGTGGCCCTTTCTGCGAGGCGCACGACCGCAGTCGACCCCTCGATCGACTCGACGACCACGGGGGTCCCGAGTGGCGGTGTGCGGTCGACGGAGTCCGCGGCGAACCGTGCACTCCAGGTCTCGCCGTTGGCCAGGCGCACCTGGCCGGGGCTGGAGGAGGTGAAGGCGACCGCGACCGTGCCGGGGAGCCCGATGAGCCCCTCGACGTTGGTGCGGTGCGGGTCGGCACCGCGGCCGAGTGCCACGAGCAGGCGCGGTCGGACGAGCGACAGCAGCACGAGTGCGGCGACCGCGGCGACGATGGCGGACAGCCACCACGGGGCGCCGAGCAACGCGGCGATCAGCCCGCCGGCGGCGCCCGCCGCGAGCATGATGAAGATGAAGTCGAGGGTGAAGATCTCGACCACGCCCAGGAGCAACACCAGGCCGATCCAGACGGTGCTCTGGATCCAATCGATTCCGTTCACGCGATCTCCCTCCCTCGGTCGCGCGCGGCGGCTCGCTGCGTCGCGACAGCCGGTACAACTCCGTTCAACATATCAGGGCCGTCCGACGGTCGTGCAGGCGATTGGTAGGCTCGGTGCGCCCGACCGGCCGCAACCAGACCTGGAGAACACGACTGTGAGCAACCCCCTCGCCCCCGGATCCCTCACCGACAAGCGCGCCGTCGTCACCGGTTCGTCCCGTGGCATCGGCGCCGACACCGTCGGGTACCTCGCCGAGGCCGGTGCGAAGGTCGTCGTGAACTACCGCAACAAGGCCAAGCGTGCGGAGCAGATCGCGGAGAAGATCGTCGAGGCCGGCGGTTCCGCCCTGGCCGTCGGCGCCGACCTCACCGAGCACGACTCCGTGCAGGCCCTCGTCGACACCGTCGTACGGGAATGGGGCGGCATCGACCTGCTCGTGCTCAACGCGTCGGGCGGCATGGAGTCCGGCGTCGGCGAGGACTACGCGCTCCGCCTGAACCGCGACGCGCAGGTCGACATGCTGCAGACCGCCGTGCCGCACATGCCCGCCGGGTCGCGCGTGGTGTTCGTCACGAGCCACCAGGCCCACTTCGTCGAGACCGCCGAGACGATGGACGAGTACGTCCCGGTCGCCAAGAGCAAGCGCGCCGGGGAACTCGCCCTCCGTGAGCTCATCCCGCAGCTCGAGGCCGCCGGCATCGAGTTCGTCGTCGTCTCCGGCGACATGATCGAGGGCACGATCACCGCGACGCTGCTGAACCGCCTGAACCCCGGCGCGATCGAGGGCCGTCGGCAGGAGGTCGGCAAGCTCTACAGCGTGTCCGAGTTCGCGGCCGAGATCGCCCTGGCCGCCGTCGAGCCGATCCCCGCCGACCACACCAAGCTGGTCGGCGACGTCAGCGGCTTCGTCGGCTAACGTCGGGCGGGTGACCGCCAAGCCCGGCCTGCGCCGCACCTCCCGCATCCTGCTGCTCGATCCCGAGGGCCGCGTGTTCCTGATGGACACGAAGTCGCCCTCGTCAGACGGTGCCCACCGCTGGATCACGCCGGGTGGCGGGGTCGACCCGGGGGAGTCCCACCGTGACGCCGCGATCCGCGAGCTGCGCGAGGAGACCGGGATCGTCATCGACGAACCCGGCGAACCGGTGTGGTCCTGGGACTTCACGGTCGAGTGGGACCTCGCCGACCACGACCGCGGGCACGCCGAGTTCTACGTCGTCCGCACGCCCGGCTTCGAGCTGTCCGACGCCGAGTGGACCGACGACGAGCGCGTCGACATCCTCGCCTCGCGGTGGTGGACCGCCGACGAACTCGAGGCGACCGCCGAGGACTTCGAACCCGCCGAGCTGCCGGACCTGGTGCGCCGACACGGTGCCTGAGCACCGCACCACGGCCTGACGGCCGATCCAGGACCGGACGGGAGGCCCGTGGCGGCCCCGCCACGGGCCTCCCGTCGGTACGCTGACCCGCATGCACACCGATCCGGTCGACGACGACCCCACCGGCACCGACGCGCACCCTGCCGACCGGCACGACCGGATCCGGGTGCGCGGTGCCCGCGCGAACAACCTGCGCGACGTCGACGTCGACCTGCCGAAGCGGCGCCTCACGGTGTTCACCGGGGTCTCCGGCTCGGGCAAGAGCTCGCTCGTGTTCGGCACCGTCGCCGCCGAGTCCCAGCGGATGATCAACGAGACCTACAGCGCGTTCGTGCAGGGGTTCATGCCCTCGCTCGCGCGTCCGGACGTCGACGTGCTCGACGGTCTGACCACCGCGATCGTCGTCGACCAGGAGCGCATCGGTGCCGACCCGCGCTCCACCGTCGGCACCGCCACGGACGCGAACGCGATGCTGCGCGTGCTGTTCAGCCGACTCGGCCAGCCGCACATCGGGGGGCCGAACGCGTTCTCGTTCAACCTCGCCACCGTGACGGCCGGGGGAGCGATCACGGTGCAGAAAGGTGCGGACGCGAAGGCCCAGCGGGTCTCGTTCACGCGGCTCGGCGGCATGTGCGCGGGCTGCGAGGGCCGGGGGCTGGTGAACGACATCGACCTGACGCAGCTGTTCGACGACACGAAGTCGCTCGGGGACGGCGCGCTCACCATCCCCGGGTACGGGACCGACGGCTGGAACGTGCGGCTGTACGCCGAATCGGGCTACTTCGACCGGGACACCCCGATCCGCGACTTCACCGAGCAGGAGCGGCAGGACTTCCTGTACCGCGAGCCGACGAAGCAGAAGATCGCCGGCATCAACATGACCTACGAGGGGCTCGTGCACCGCGTCCGCCGGTCGTTCCTGCAGAAGGACCGCGAGGCGATGCAGCCGCACATCAGAGCGTTCGTCGACCGTGCGGTGACCTTCACGACGTGTCCGGCCTGCGACGGGACCCGGTTGAACGACACCGCCCGCTCGTCGAAGATCGCGGGCCGCAGCATCGCAGACGTCTGCGCGATGCAGATCACCGACGCCGTCACCTGGCTGCGGGGTCTGGACGACCCGGGGGTGGGGCCGTTGCTCGAGGGGCTCCGGGCCCTGCTCGAGTCCTTCGTCGAGATCGGACTCGGCTACCTGTCGCTCGACCGCCCGACGGGCACGTTGTCCGGGGGAGAGGGGCAGCGCGTGAAGATGGTGAAGCACCTCGGCTCCTCGCTCAGCGACGTCACGTACATCTTCGACGAGCCGAGCACGGGGCTGCACCCGCACGACATCGAGCGGATGAACGAGCTGCTCGTCCGGCTGCGCGACAAGGGCAACACCGTCCTGGTCGTCGAGCACAAGCCCGAGGTCATCGCGATCGCCGACCACGTCGTCGACCTCGGGCCCGGTGCCGGTTCCGGCGGTGGGACGCTCTGCTACCAGGGGTCCGTCGTCGGGCTGCGTGCCAGCGGGACCGTGACCGGTCAGCACCTGGACGACCGCGTCACCGTGAAGTCCGAGGTCCGTCGTCCGGACGGGGCGATCGAGATCCGCGGCGCGTCCGCCCACAACCTGCACGACGTCGACGTGGACGTGCCCACCGGGGTGCTCACCGTCGTCACGGGGGTCGCCGGCTCGGGCAAGAGCACGCTCGTCCACGGGTCGCTGGCCCGGCGCGACGACGTGGTCGCCATCGACCAGAGCGGGATCCGTGGCTCGCGGCGGAGCAACCCGGCGACGTACACCGGCCTGCTCGAGCCGATCCGGAAGGCGTTCGCGAAGGCCAACGGCGTCAAGCCCGCACTGTTCAGCGCCAACTCCGAGGGTGCCTGCCCGGCGTGCAACGGTGCCGGTGTCGTGTACACCGACCTCGGCATGATGGCGGGCGTCGCGAGCCCCTGCGTCGAGTGCGACGGCAAGCGGTTCGACCAGTCCGTGCTCGGCTACCACCTGGGCGGGAAGGACATCAGCGAGGTGCTCGGCATGTCCGTCACCGACGCGCTGGCGTTCTTCGCGGCGGGGGAGTCCGCACTGCCGACGGCCCACACGATCCTCGCCCGACTCGCCGACGTGGGGCTCGGGTACCTGACGATCGGACAGCCGCTCACCACGTTGTCCGGGGGAGAGCGGCAGCGGCTCAAGCTCGCGACGCACCTCGGTGACCGCGGCGGTGTCGTGGTGCTCGACGAGCCGACCGCGGGCCTGCACCTGGCCGACGTCGAACAGTTGCTCGGTCTGCTCGACCGGCTCGTCGACGCCGGACGAACGGTCGTCGTGATCGAACACCACCAGGCGGTCATGGCGCACGCCGACTGGATCATCGACCTCGGGCCGGGCGCCGGGCACGACGGCGGACGGATCGTGTTCGAGGGGACGCCCGCCGAACTCGTGGCGGCACGGACGACCCTGACGGGCCAGCACCTGGCGGCGTACGTCGGAGCCTGAGCCGGGGGACAGGCTCCGGGCGCGAATCTGGGCATCAGCCGTGTGTGAGGACTAGCGTTCTGAACGACGCTCACGATCGGCTACCCGGCCTGGATCGGCGTCCTGACCAGAAGGAGCTCCACCATGTCCAACCCCGGCAACGCACCGGCGCAGTCGAACACCTTCGCCATCGTCTCCTTGGTGCTCGGCATCATCGGGACCGTCGTTGGCCTGTTCGTGCCGATCGTCGGAGTCATCGGCGGCATCGTCGGTCTCGTGCTCGGCATCTCGGCGCGTAAGCGTGGTGGCAGCCGCGGGATGATCATGGCGGGCATCATCCTGTCGATCGTCGCCATCGTCATCGGCGTGATCGGTTTCATCATCAACGCGGTGGCTCTCGCGAACATGTGATCGGTCTGCGGCAGTTCGTGAGCAGCAGTGGTCGAGTCCAGTGGATGGACTCGACCATTGGTGCTCACGAGGTGTTTCCGGCGCCGAGCGTGTAGCTGTTCAGGGACGCGGGCGTACCGTGCGGCCCATGAGCTACAGCCAGCCTGACCCAGCCGAAGAGACCACCCAGACCGAGTCGCCGGAGCAGCCCGACACCGACCAGGACACCCTGGAGGAACAGGGCGGCGAGCCGGCAGCGCTCGAGATCGACGCCGACGACGTCCCGACGCAGCCCGCCGACTGACGCCGTCGTCATCCAGTGAGCAGAAGAGGTCGAGTCCGTGCACAGGACTCGACCTCTTCTGCTCACTGAGCGTGCTCGGGCGTCGTACCCGTGCGCCGATAATGCATATTATGTCAACTCAGAGGTTGCGAGTGGCCCCGCTCGGCTGACGGGACGCTCGACATCGCTTCCCTAGCGTGGACGCGTGCACGCTCACCGAGATGACCAACGCCGCTCACGAGCTGCGACGCCCCGGGTCCTGTTCGCCGTCGCCCTGTCCGCGTTCCTCGTGCTGATCGGGACGACACCTGCGTCGGCGCACGCAGCACTGACCTCGAGTGATCCGGCGGACGGCGCCACGGTGGCTGCCGACCTTGAGCGAGTGACACTCACCTTCAGTGAGGCGCCGCTTGCCGGGCTCCAAGCCGGCCTGCGCATCGAGGTCCGAGACGACGGCGGGACCGACGAGTCCTCCGGAGCGGTGGCCGTCGACGGCACCTCGATGTCCAAGGCGGTGTCGCTCTCCCCCGGCCCGCACACCCTCGTCTGGCGGTACGTCTCCCCCGACGGCCATCCGATCGAGGGGCAGCTCGCGTTCTCGGTGGAACCGGTCGCATCCCCGACCGTCCCACCCACGACGACGAGCCCGACGACCGCGCCCACATCATCCTCGGAACCGACGACAGCGGCAGCGGGAGCCGCACCGAACACGGGTGCCGGAACGCACGCGCACGGCCACGGCGGCCCGGCACTCCTGTTCGGGGTCGTCGGGATCCTGGCAGTGCTCGTCATCGGCGCGGTCGTGCTCCGCATCCGCCGGGGCGCGGACGCGCGGACCGAGGGTTGACGGGACGCTCCGAGCCTCAGAACACCGCGACGGTCATGCCCGACGACGTCGCTGGTCGGTCCATCGCGACGAGCGCCTCGGGCAGGTCGTCGAAGCCGATCGTGCGGCCGATCGTCTGCTCCGGACGCAGTCGCCCGGACACGACGGCGTCGAGCATCGCGCCGTACTCCCCGACCGCTGCGCCGTGACTGCCGAGCAGTTCGAGTTCGTCCGCGATGACCCGGCCCATCGGGATCGCCGGAGCGGCTTCGTCGTCGAGCAGCAGCCCGACCTGCACGTGCCGGCCGCGCGGACGCAGGGACGCCACGGCGGCGACGGAGGTGGCACGGCTGCCGTAGGCGTCGAGCGAGACGTGCGCTCCGCCACCTGTGCGGGATCGGACCGTGGTGACGGCATCGGCGTCCATCAGCACGGTGTCGGCACCCAGGGCGGCGGCGCGTTCGAGTGCGGCCGCGGAGACGTCGACAGCGACCACGTGCGCGCCGGCGGCCACGGCGACCATGACCGCGGAGAGCCCGACTCCACCGCAGCCGTAGACCACGACCCACTCCCCTGCGGCGACGCGCCCCCGGGCGTGGAGGGCGTGGAACGCGGTGCCGAACCGGCAGCCCAGCGCCGCCGCCACCGCGAAGTCCACGGCGTCGGGCAGCGCGACGAGGTTGAGGTCGGCGTGCGGGACGACCAGGGAGTCCGCGTACGAGCCCTGCAGGTCGAACCCGGGCTGCTGCTGGGCGGTGCACACCTGGGTGGCGCCGTCGAGGCATTCGGCGCAGGTCCCGCAGGCGAACACGAACGGAGCCGTGACCCGGTCGCCGACCGCGAAGCGCTGGACGCCCGCACCGACGGAGGCGACGACGCCGGCGAACTCGTGCCCGGGCACGTGCGGCAGCCGGACGGAGTCGTCGTGGCCCTTCCACGCGTGCCAGTCGCTGCGGCAGACACCGGTGGCCGCCACCCGGACGACGACGCCGTGCTCGGGCGCGACCGGCTCCGGCAGGTCGACGATCGAGGGGACGGAACCGAACTGGGCGTACTGGACGGCGCGCATGCGGCCATCCTGACAGACGCCGGACGCCGGACGCCGGACGCCGGACGTCGCACGCCGGACGCCGGACGCCGGACGCCCGACAGCGGACCAGCGCCACCAACCGCCCGACGCGACCCGCGCGCCGGGGTCCCCACGGGCCTCCAGGTCGACGGCCTCCCGACCGCCCGCCCGCCCGAACGGTCCACGGAACCCCGATCGGCCGTTGCGCCGCAGGCGCGTTCGCCGGTTGACTCGTCACGTGACCGACCTGCGCTTCTCCGCCGACCCCGCCGACCTCGACGTCGACCGCGTGCACCGCTGGCTCAGCGAGGAGTCCTACTGGGCTCGCGGGCGTGACCGTGCGACGCAGGATGCGATCATCGCCGGTTCCCGGAACTTCGGCGTGTACGACGCGACGACCGGCGAGCAGCTCGGCTACGCGCGGGTGATCACCGACGGCGTGACCTTCGGGTGGCTCGCCGACGTGTTCGTGGACCCCGACGCCCGGGGCCGCGGCGTCGGGATCGAACTCGTGCGTGGCGTGACCGAGGCGGTCGAGCCGCTCGGCCTGAAGCGCTTCGCCCTGTTCACCGCGGATGCCCACGGGCTGTACGAACGGTTCGGGTTCCGCCCGCTGCCCGACCCGGACGGCTGGATGATGCGCCCCGGGCCGGGGTTCGGTGCCGACGTGCACGACTGACGCCGGCGCTGTCCGTCAGTACTCGATCCGGCCCTCGCGGTTGTGGAACTCCCCCGTCGGCCCGTCGGTGCCGATCGTCGCGAGCATGACCGTGGCATCGGTGCCCTCGGTGATCGTCTGGTGTCCGCCGAACCCGTTGAACTCCGTCGCCGTGTAGCCCGGGTCGCTCGCGTTCACCCGGAACCCGGGCAGGTTCTTCGCGTACTGCACGGTCAGCGCGATCACGGCCGCCTTCGACGCCGCGTACGGCACCGCCGGCACCCCGTACTCGTCGTGCCCCGGCGTCGTCAGCCAGCGCGGGAACCCCACCCCCGACGAGACGTTCACGATGACGGGTGCTGCCGAGCGTCGCAGCAGGGGCAGCGCGGCCTGGGTCACCCGCACGATCCCGGTGACGTTGGTGTCGAGCACGGTCGCCATCGCGCTCGCGTCGAGGTCGTCGACCCCGAACGAGGTGCCGAGGATCCCGGCGTTGTTCACGAGGACGTCGAGTTCGGGGATCGTCGCGATCGCCGCGTCGATGCTGGCCTGGTCGGTGACGTCCAGCTGCACGACGTGTACGCCGAGGGCGCGGGCGTCGTCGCCGTTGGCCGGGTCGCGCATGCCGGCGTAGACGGTGTGGCCGGCTTCGAGCAGTCGGCGTGCGGTCTCGAGTCCGAGGCTGCGGTTGGCCCCGGTGATCAGTGTCGTTGTCATGCGTCCAGCCTGCCCCCGCCGACCCGGCTCCCCCAGGCACGGTGCGACGGTGGGACCGGCAGTACCAGGACGGACAGGAGGCGCGGGGCGATGATGGTGGACATGAGCGAGTTCGCGAACGTGTTGCGTTCCTGGCGTGACCGGGTGCGTCCCGAGGCGGTCGGCCTGCCGGCCGGCCCCGGCAGACGGACCCCGGGGCTCCGCCGCGAGGAGCTCGCCGCGCTGGCGGGCGTGAGCGTCGACTACGTCGTCCGCCTCGAGCAGGGCCGGGCGACGAACCCGTCGCCGCAGCTGCTCGCGGCCCTCGCGACGGCGCTCCGGCTGTCGTCCGAGGAGCGGGACCACCTGTGCCGGGTGGCCGGCGTCGCCCCGCCGTCGCGTCAGGTGGTGCCGCGGCACATCACGCCGGGCGTGCAGCGGTTGGTGGACCGGCTCGGCGACGTCCCGCTCGCGGTGTTCACGGCGACCCACGACATCGTGCTCTGGAACGAGCTGTGGGCCGCGGTGAACGGCGACCCCTCGCGGTACGTCGGGCTCGATCGCAACCTGGTCTGGCGGCACTTCATGCAGGAGCGCGACGGGGTGGACTGGGACGACGAGCACCAGGAGGAGTTCTCGAGCGACCTCGCCGCCGACCTGCGGCAGGCGTACGGCCGCTACCCGGCGGACCGTGACCTCGCGGACCTGGTCGAACGGCTGCTGCGGGAGTCCCCCGAGTTCGCCCGCCGCTGGGAGACCGGCCGGATCGCCGAGCACCGTGCGAGCCGCAAGGTCGTGCACACGCCCGTCGGGCCGGTGGAGATCGACTGCGACGTGCTGAGCGTTCCCGGCGGTGACCTGCGGATCGTCGTCTACACGGTCGTGCCGGGCTCCGAGGACGCCGCGAAGCTCGACCTGCTCCGGGTCACGGGCCTGCAGGAGCTCATGCCGCGGTGAACACCAGCGACGCGTTCTGACCGCCGAACCCGAACGAGTTGTTCAACGCGGCACGGAGCGGCGCGGTCCGAGCTGCGCCGGAGACGACGTCGAGGTCCACCGCGGGGTCGAGCCGGTCGAGGTTCAGGGTCGGCGGAACGGTGCCGGTCTCGAGCGCCCGCAGGGTCAGGATCGCCTCGACGGCTCCGGCAGCGCCGAACATGTGCCCGATCGCGCTCTTCGGCGCGTTGACCAGGGCGCCGGTCCCCACAGCGCGGCTGATGGCGGCCGCCTCGCCGACGTCGCCGACGGGGGTGCCGGTAGCGTGCGCGTTCACGTGGTCGACGTCGCCGCCGGTGAGTCCCGCCATACGGATCGCGGCGCGCATGGCCCGCTCCTGCTCGCTGCCGTCCGCCAGCGGTGCGGTGATGTGGTGCGCGTCCGAGGTGATCCCCCATCCGGCGAGCGAGCCGTGCGACCGCTGTCCTCGGGCCGCGGCGTGGTCGGCACGCTCGAGCACGACGATGCCGGCGCCCTCGCCGAGGACGAAGCCGCGGCGGTCGGCGTCGAACGGCCGTGACAGGGTGGTGGGGTCGTCGCCGTCGGGCTTCGCGAGGGCCTGTGACTGGGCGAACGATGCCATCGTCACCGGGGTGACGGCGGCCTCGGTCCCGCCGGTGATGACCACGTCGGCCTCACCGGTGGCGATGAGTCGTGCGGCGGTGGCGATGGCCTCGGCCCCCGAGGCGCAGGCCGACACCGTCGTGTAGGCGCCGCCTCGCGCCCCGTACGCGATGCTGATCTGCGCGGCGGCACCGTTCGCCATGAGCATCGGCACCGTGCGCGGTGAGACCCGCCGGGCACCGGACGCACCGAGCACGTCGTGGGCGTCCAGGAGCGTCTCCACTCCCCCGATCCCGGTGCCGATGACCACGGCGAGGCGGTCGCCCTCCACCGCGGGGGCACCGGCGTCGGCCCAGGCCTCGTCCGCGGCGACGAGTGCCAGCTGCTGACTGCGGTCGAGACGGTTCGCACGGACCCGCCCGAGCGCTCCGTCGGCGTCGAGGGCGGCATCGGCACCGACCCGGATCGGCACCTGTTGCCAGAGCGCTCCGTCGCGGTGCAGGGCGCGGACGCCGGAGCGACCGGCCACCAGGGCGTCCCAGAGCGGCGTGACGCCGTGGCCGAAGGGTGAGACCGCGCCGTAGCCGGTGATGACGATGTCCACGGGAACTCCTCTTGTACGTTGAACAAGTTGAGTTGTACCACGTACAATTCCGACATGGCAACCACGGTGGACGGCTCCGGCACGGCACGCGGCGCGGCGACACGGGCGAAGATCCTCGCGGCGACGGCCGGACTGCTCAGTGCGGGCACTCGGAGCGTCACCGTCAGCGAGGTCGCCCGGGCCGCGGGTGTCTACCCGAACCAGATCACGCACCACTACGGCTCGAAGGACCGCCTGGTGCTCGACGCCGCGTTCGCGCTGTTCCTCCGCGACACCACGCGACTGCAGGCGGCCGGCCGGCGAGCCCGCTCGCCGGAGTCGTTCCGGGAAGTCCTCGCTCGCACCGCCCTCGCGATGCCGTCGACCCCGCTCGTGGTCCGGGCGCTCGGGGCCGCCGGGGACGACCCGGCGCAGCGTGAGCGCGTGCGACTGCTGCTCGCCGTGCTGTTCCGGCAGTCCGAGCGCTACCTGGAACGTGTCGTCGACGATCAGGGCTGGACGAGCCCGAGCGGCGTCGCCCGGGACGCCCGCACGTTCTGGAGCGCCGTGTTCGGTGCCACCCTGCTCGCGGACGCCGGGGTCACCGGCGGCCCCTCGGACCTCGACCTGGCGGGGACGATCTCGATCCGGTGACCGGGCGGGCACCGCCGCCGGGGTCTCCCCCGGCGGCGGCGTCACTCGCCGAAGCCGGACCGGACCAGTTCCACCAGGGCGTCGACTGCGGCCTGCGCGTCCTGCCCGGTCGCGTCGACCGACACCGTCGCACCCTTCGGCAGCGCCAGGGCCATGATCGCCAGCAGGCTCTTCGCATCCACGCCGTTGACGTGCACGCTCGCGTCGTACTTCGCCGCCGTCTTCACGAACTCCGCGGCGGGCCGGGCGTGCAGCCCGGTCTCGTTCACCAGCTCGACCGATGCGCTGACTCGGTCGGCGCCGGCCGCGCCGTCGACGGGAGCAGCCCCGTCAGCCGGCCCCGCGCCTCCAGGCTGGTCACCGGACGGAAGGGAGGCGCTGCTCGCGTCCGCCTCGGAACCCGCGGCCGATGCCGCGGCGGCCAGCACCGCGTCGGCGTCACCACCCGTCTGGGCGGCGACCGCAGCCGCCACCGTGCCCTCGACCAGCGGGGCCGGCGACACGTGGACGCGGTCTCGGACGTCGTCGTCCAGGAAGTCGAGCGCGGTGTCGGTCGTCAGGTAGGCGGAGCCGAGGTCGCACAGCACCACGACGGCGTCCGCCTGGGCGAGTTCCTCGATGCCGGCGGAGATCGCCTCGAACGAGGTACCGATGCCGCCGTCGTCCGTGCCGCCCGCGGCGACGAGCGGCACGTCCGCCGCCATCTGCCGGGCCAGCTCGACGGTGCCGGTCGCGATCGCCGCGCTGTGCGAGACGACCAGGATGCCGACGGTCACGCTGCGTCCACCGCTGCGCGCAGGATGTACGCGGTCGACTGCGCACCGGGGTCGCGGTACCCGATCGCGCGGTCGCCGAGGTAGCTCGCGCGGCCCTTGTGGGCGACGAGCGGCTCGGTGTCCGCCGCACCCTGCGCGGCGGCGTCGGCTGCCGCGGTGAGGACGGCCTTCGGGTCGTCGCCGGCGCCGGCAGCCGCTGCTGCGGCGTCGACCGCGGGGCTCCACGCGTCGACCATCGTCTTGTCGCCGACCGTGGCCTTGCCGCGGGACACGACTCCGTCGCGGGCGGCGGTGAGGACGGCGACGAGGGTGTCCGCGTCGAGTTCGGCCGCGTCACCGGCGGCCTGCGCCGCCTTCAGGTAGGCGGTGCCGAAGAGCGGGCCGGCCGCCCCGCCCACGGTGGAGATGAGCTTCGTCGCCACGGTCTTGAGCACGGCACCCGGGGTGTCGAAGGACCCGGAGTCGACGGCCTCGAGCACGGCCCGGAACCCGCGGTCGAGGTTCTCGCCGTGGTCGCCGTCCCCGATCTCGCGGTCGAGCGTGACGAGCTCGGCGCGGTGTTCGTCGATCGTCGCGGCGGTGCGACGGACCCAGTCGATGGCCCATGCGGTGTCGAGCGCCAATGCGGTTCCCTTCGTGTGTCCGGCCCGGCGGGCCCGGTGTCGTGGTCCGGTGGTCGAGTGACTGTGGTCGGCCGCAGTCGCGGTCGGTCAGCGTCCCCAGCGCAGGGCCGGGGTCTCCACCGGGGCGTCCCAGAGGGCAGTGAGTTCGTCGTCGAGCACCGTGACGGTGAGCGAGAACCCCTGCATCTCGAGGGACGTGACGTAGTCGCCGACCAAACTACGCGTGACCTGGTAGCCGCGGTCGGAGAGGACCTCGGCGGCGCGTCGGTAGGCGATGTAGAGCTCGGACAGCGGGGTGCCGCCCATGCCGTTCACCAGGAGCAGCAGCGACGAGCCGGCCGGGGCGTCGAGGTCGGTCAGGATCGGCTCGAGCACGCGGTCGACCAGCTCGTCCGCCGGTGCCATCGCGATCCGCTCGCGGCCCGGCTCGCCGTGGATGCCGATGCCGAGCTCGACCTCGTCGTCGGCCAGCACGAAGGACGGCTCCCCGGCGTGCGGGACGGTGCCAGACGCCAGCGCGAGCCCCATCGACCGCGTGACGTCGTTGACGTGCCGGGCCACCGCGGCGACCGCGTCCAGGTCGTCCCCGCGCTCGGCGGCGGCGCCGGCGCACTTCTCCACCACGACGGTCCCGGCGACACCGCGACGGCCGGCGGTGAACAGGGAGTCCTGCACCGCGACGTCGTCATCCACCACGACGGACTCGACGCGGACGTCGTCCATCGCCGCGAGCTCGGCGGCCGTCTCGAAGTTGAGCACGTCGCCGGTGTAGTTCTTCACGATGTGCAGCACGCCCGTACCGCCGTCGACGGCCTTCGTCGCGGCGACGATCGGGTCGGGCGTCGGGCTCGTGAACACCGGGCCGGGCACCGCGGCGTCGAGCATGCCGTACCCGACGAAGCCGGCGTGCAGCGGCTCGTGGCCGCTGCCACCGCCGCTGACGATCCCGACCTTGCCGGCGACGGGTGCGTCAGCGCGGTGCAGGTGGATCGGGTCCTCGACCAGGACGACGTGCCCGGCGTGTGCCCGGGCGAAGCCCCGGACGGTCTCCTCGACCACGGCCTGCGGGTCGTTGATGAGCTTCTTCATGCGGTGCCTCCACGGGTACGGGGTCGAACCGTGGCGGTCACACCGCGCGTCGTCGACCGGAGTGCGCCCAATCTACATCGGCGGCACGAGCGGCCGTCCGGTCACGATGCACGTTCGTGCAGCGTGCCGAGGACGCGTCACCGGGTCAGGATCGTGCTGGGGACACTCGTCCTGCACGTTCGTGCACGATGCCGCACTTCGCTCACGAATTCATCGCCGGGCCGTGAACCGCATCACTATGGTTGGCCTCAATCACTCAACGGGGAGTGCGGCGCAGCACGGCCGGACCCCCACCCTCACGCACTGGAGGTCACCGATGGACGGCATCGGCGTCAATTTCCTGTCCGAGCTCGTCGGTACGGCGATGCTCATCATCCTGGGTGGCGGCGTCGTCGCCGCCGTCTCGCTGGCGAAGTCCAAGGGCTTCGGAGCCGGGTTCCTGATGGTCACGATCGGCTGGGGCTTCGCGGTCTTCGCCGGTGTCACCGTGTCCTACAAGTCCGGCGGACAGCTCAACCCCGCGGTCAGCCTCGCGCAGGCGATCCTCGGCAACATCACCGTCGGCGAGATGTTCCTCTACTGGCTCGCCCAGCTGATCGGCGCGATCATCGGTGCGGTCATCGTCTGGCTCGCCTACAAGCAGCACTTCGACGAGGAGCCCGACGCGGCCGCCAAGCTCGGCGTCTTCTCGACCGGCCCCGCGATCCGCTCGTACGGCTGGAACCTCGTCACGGAGATCATCGGCACCTTCGTGCTGGTCTTCGTCGTCATCGCGTTCACCAACGGGCAGACCCCGTCGGAGCTCGGTGCGATCCCCGTCGCGTTCCTCGTGATCGCGATCGGTGTCAGCCTCGGTGGCCCCACCGGCTACGCCATCAACCCGGCCCGTGACCTCGGCCCCCGCATCGCGCACGCCTTCCTGCCCATCAAGGGCAAGGGCTCGAGCGACTGGGCCTACGCCTGGGTGCCGGTCGTCGGACCGCTGATCGGTGGCGCCCTCGCCGCCGGGCTGTCCTACGCCCTGCTGCCCGTCGTCAGCTGACCCACCCCCACCCCGAAGGCGTGGACGGCCGTTCCGCACGACCGAACACGCACCCGCACCGAACACACCCGTAAGGAGCACCAATGGCCGACTACATCGTCGCCATCGACCAGGGCACGACCTCGACCCGAGCAATCGTGTTCGACCACTCCGGTTCGATCATCTCGACCGGGCAGAAGGAACACGAGCAGATCTTCCCGCGCGCCGGGTGGGTCGAGCACGACCCCGCCGAGATCTGGGACAACACCCGCGAGGTGATCGGTCAGGCACTGTCGCGTGCCGACATCACGCGCCACGACGTCGCAGCCGTCGGCATCACCAACCAGCGCGAGACCGCCGTCGTGTGGGACAAGACCACCGGCAAGCCGATCTACAACGCGATCGTCTGGCAGGACACCCGCACGCAGGCGCTCGTCGACAAGCTCGCCGACGGCGACACCGACAAGTACAAGGCCATCGTCGGCCTGCCGCTCGCGACGTACTTCGCCGGGACCAAGATCATGTGGATCCTCGAGAACGTCGAGGGTGCTCGTGAGAAGGCCGAGGCGGGCGACCTGCTCTTCGGCACCACCGACACCTGGGTCCTCTGGAACCTGACCGGTGGCGTCGACGGCGGCGTCCACAAGACCGACGTCACGAACGCGTCCCGCACGCTGTTCATGGACCTCGAGACGCTGCAGTGGCGCGACGACATCCTCGCCGACTTCGGCGTGCCGAAGTCGATGCTCCCCGAGATCGTCAGCTCCTCCGAGGTCTACGGCCACGTCGAGTCCTCGAGCCTGCTGCGCGAGGTCCCGATCGCCGGCATCCTCGGCGACCAGCAGGCCGCGACCTTCGGTCAGGCCGCGTTCGACCAGGGCGAGTCGAAGAACACCTACGGCACCGGCAACTTCCTGATCTTCAACACCGGTACCGAGATCGTCCGCTCCGAGAACGGCCTGCTCACCACCGTCGGCTACAAGCTCGGCGACCAGGAGACGCACTACGCCCTCGAGGGTTCGATCGCCGTCACGGGCTCGCTCATCCAGTGGCTCCGCGACAACCTCGGTCTGATCGGGAGCGCCCCGGAGGTCGAGGCCCTGGCCAAGACCGTCGAGGACAACGGCGGCGTGTACTTCGTACCGGCGTTCTCCGGGCTCTTCGCGCCGTACTGGCGCCCGGACGCCCGCGGTGCGATCGTCGGCCTCACCCGCTACGTCAACAAGGGCCACATCGCCCGTGCCGCCCTCGAGGCCACGGCGCTGCAGACCCGCGAGGTGCTCGACGCGGTCAACGCCGACTCCGGCGTGGACCTGACCGAGCTCAAGGTCGACGGCGGCATGACCGCGAACAGCGAGCTCATGCAGTTCCAGGCCGACATCCTCAACGTGCCGGTCGTCCGTCCGGTCGTCGCGGAGACGACGGCGCTCGGTGCGGCCTACGCTGCCGGTCTCGCGGTCGGCTTCTGGGCCAACCTCGACGAGCTCCGTGCCAACTGGCAGGAGGACAAGCGCTGGGAGCCCCAGCTCGACGACGCCGAGCGCGAGCGCACGCTCCGTCTGTGGAAGAAGGCCGTCACGAAGACCTTCGACTGGGTCGACGAGGACGTCCAGTAACGACGTGCAGTGACACTGCAGGCGCACGCTGACAGCGTGCACTGATCGCACCGACGGGAGGCCCGGTGCCGGTTCCAGGAACCGGCACCGGGCCTCCTGTGCGTTGCGTCTCCTGCGGGCCGGTCGCGGTCGGCCGGGCGTCGAGTGGTCGGGTGTTCGGGTGGTCGACGGTACGGCGCGGTGCGCGGTTGTTCACCGGGTGCAGCGCTGACCGATCGGTGCGCGCTCGCAGCGCAGCACCGAGCCGCCAGGCTCGCACCGGGCGACGCACCGCGCATGGTGCGAGCCGGGCGGAAGCGGCGCGGACTACGCGGCGGGAGCTACGCCGACCCAATCAGCCAGTTTGCGCGCACCGGCGCCCGAGTCGATCGCCTCGGCGGCGACGACGAGCTGTTCGCGGAAGCGTTGCAGGATCGGCCGGTCGGACTCGTTCGGGTCCTGTGCCAGCCGGAAAGAGACGAGGCCGGCCGCGGCGTTCAGCAGGACGATGTCGCGGACGGGTCCGGTCTCCCCCGCGAGCACCCGGTGGACGACGGCGGCGTTGTGCTCCGGGTCGCCGCCGAGCAGGTCCTCGGTGCGTGCCCGGGCGATGCCGAGGTCGCGCGGGTCGAGGTCGTGCTCGGTCACGCGGCCGCCGGTGACCTCCCAGATGTGGCTGTGCCCCGTGGTGGTCAGCTCGTCGAGACCGTCGTCGCCGCGGAACACGAGGGCCGTCGCGCCACGCGTCTGGAACACGCCCGTGATGATCGGGACGAGATCGAGCTGGGCGACGCCCACGGCGTTGGCCTCACACCGCGCGGGGTTGACGAGCGGGCCGAGGAAGTTGAACACCGTCGGCACGCCGATCTCGCGCCGGACCGGGCCTGCGTGGGCGAAACCGGGGTGGAACGCGTTGGCGAAGGCGAACGTCAGCCCGACACGCCGGAAGGTGTCCGCGACACGCGCGGCGTCCATCGTGAGATCGAGTCCGAGGGCGGCGAGCACGTCGCTCGAGCCGGACTTCGACGAGCTGGCCTTGTTGCCGTGCTTGACGACCGGGACCCCGGCAGCCGCGATCACGATGGCCGCCATGGTCGAGACGTTCACGGTGCCGACCACGTCGCCACCGGTGCCCACGATGTCGAGCGCCATCGGGTCGACGTCGAGCGGAACCGCGGCGTCCAGGATCGCGTCGCGGAACCCGACGACCTCGTCGACGGTCTCGCCCTTCGCGCGGAGCGTCACGGCGAAGGCTGCGATCTGTGCCTGGGTGGCCCGCCCGTGCACGATCTCCTCCATGGCCCATGTGGATTGCCTGATCGTCAGGTCTTCGCGCGCCATGAGCGCGCTGATCACCGCTGGCCAAGAAAGTGCGTCAGGCATGGCTCGATCGTAGTGAATTCGAGAGACCCGCCAGTCTCCTGCGAAAACACTGTCGGGGGTTTCGGCCATAATGGAGGACGTGACTAGCACCTCTCTCTCCAGATCAGCCAGCGGTCCGGCCCTCAACAGGCCGAACGCCGTGGCCGTGGGGACGATCGTGTGGCTGGGCAGCGAGGTCATGTTCTTCGCCGGCCTGTTCGCGATCTACTTCACGCTCCGCAGCACGTCCCCTGAGCTCTGGGCGACCGAGACCGCGAAGCTCGAGGTGCCCTTCGCCTCCGTGAACACGATCATCCTGGTGCTGTCCAGCTTCGCTTGCCAGTTCGCGGTGTTCGCTGCGGAGCGCTTCCAGGTGCACCGGACGAGCTGGAACCCGCGCCACTGGGGCATGACGGAGTGGTTCTTCGTCACCTACGCGATGGGCGCGATCTTCGTCTGCGGCCAGATCTTCGAGTACGCCAACCTCTGGCACGAGGGCGTGACGCTCTCCTCCAGCGCCTACGGCTCGGCGTTCTACATGACCACCGGGTTCCACGGACTCCACGTGACCGGTGGCCTCATCGCCTTCCTGCTGACGCTCGGCCGCGGTTTCGCCGCCAAGAACTTCGGCCACAAGGAAGCGACCACCGCCATCGTCGTGTCGTACTACTGGCACTTCGTCGACGTCGTGTGGATCTTCCTCTTCGCCGTCATCTACCTTCTCAAGTAGGAACTGGACACCCCCCAGCACATGTTCAACAGAACCAAGTCCAAGAAGGGCCGCCGTTCACCGATGGCGACCGTGTCGCTCATCGTCGTGGGTCTCATGACCACCGGTGGCGCGTACGCACTGTTCAGCTCCACGGCGAACGCCGACGACAGCACGAGCACCGTCGCTGCCTCGAGCCAGTCGCAGGTGAACGAGGGCGAGAAGCTCTTCGCCTCGAACTGCGCCACCTGCCACGGTCTCTCCGCGCAGGGCACGAGCGAGGGCCCGTCCCTCATCGGTGTCGGCGCCGCCTCAGTCGACTTCCAGGTCGGCACCGGCCGCATGCCGATGGCCGCTCAGGGCCCGCAGGCAGAAGAGAAGCCCGCCCAGTTCACGGACGAGCAGGTCGACGCGCTCGCGCAGTACGTCGCTTCCCTCGGCCCCGGTCCGTCGGTCCCGTCCACCGAGCTCACCAACGGTGAGGACGGCGACGCTGCCGAAGGCGCCGAGCTGTTCCGCATCAACTGCGCCATGTGCCACAACGTGGCCGGCGCCGGCGGTGCGCTGACCGAGGGCAAGTACGCCCCGAACCTCGAGACGGTCTCCGGCAAGCACATCTACGAGGCCATGCTCACCGGCCCGCAGAACATGCCGGTCTTCAACGACCTGAACCTGACGCCGGAGCAGAAGGCCGACATCATCACGTACCTCAAGTACGTGCAGGACAACAAGTCCCCCGGTGGCTTCGCACTCGGCTCCCTGGGGCCGGTCGCCGAGGGTCTGTTCATCTGGATCTTCGGACTCGGCGCGGTCGTCGCGATGACCGTCTGGCTGACCGCGAAGTCCAACTGATCGTCCGTGTCGAACGACACTGAAGGGAACACCATGGCAGAGCACGACGACGAGACGCTGAACTCGTCCTCGGCTGTCGAGAAGCACGGCACGACCACCTCCCCCGGGATCGCGGTCCTCCCCGTCGACCCGTTCGAGAACCCGGGCGAGCCGCCGCACCGCCCGCGTCGCACCGACGTCGACCCGAAGAAGCAGCGTCTGGCCGAGCGCCAGGTCGCCGCGTACTTCTACCTGTCGATCGTCGGCAGCGTCCTGTCGATCGCGGCCTACGTCGCCTTCCCGATCGACCCGAGCGACTTCGGAACGGTCCGTACTGCGAACCTCTTCCTGGGCCTGTCGATCGCCCTCGCGCTCCTCGCCCTCGGCCTCGGTGCCGTCTACTGGTCGAAGTCGCTCGTCGTCGACCGCGAGATCACCGAGCTCCGCCACGGGACCCGCGGCACCGATGCGACCCGTGCCAAGGCGGTCGAGGCGTTCCAGCTCGCCGACAAGGAGTCGGGTTTCAGCCGTCGCAAGCTGATCCGCAACTCGATGATCGGTGCCCTGGCCGCGTTCCCGCTCCCCGGCATCGTCCTGGTCCGTGACCTCGCTCCGGCCGAGGACCCCAACGAACTGCTCCGCCACACCTTCTGGAAGCAGGGCCTGCGCCTGACGAAGGACCCGACGGGTCTGCCGATCAAGGCCTCCGACGTCACCATCGGTTCGGTGTTCCACGTCATCCCCGAGGGCATGCTCGAGTCCGAGCACATGCTGGAGGAGAAGGCCAAGGCCTCCGTCCTCCTCATGCGCCTCGACCCGAAGGACCTCAACCCGTCCAAGGGTCACGAGAACTGGGGCTACGACGGCATCGTCGCGTACTCCAAGATCTGCACTCACGTCGGTTGCCCCGTCGCGCTCTACGAACAGCAGACGCACCACCTGCTGTGCCCGTGCCACCAGTCCACCTTCGATGTCTCGAACAACTGCGAGGTCATCTTCGGTCCGGCAGCACGCCCCCTCCCCCAACTTCCGATCGCGATCGACGACGACGGCTACCTGGTTGCCCAGAGCGACTTCCACGAGCCGGTCGGACCGTCCTTCTGGGAGCGTGAACGCTGATGACCAGCACCACCACCACCGCACCGAACACGTCGACGAACAAGCCGGCGCCGGAGCGCGGATCCCGCATCATCGGCGGGGTCGCCAACTACATCGACGAGCGCACCAGCATCTCGGGCCTCGTCAAGGAAGTCGGCCGCAAGATCTTCCCGGACCACTGGAGCTTCATGCTCGGCGAGGTGGCGTTGTACAGCTTCGTCGTCGTGCTGCTCTCCGGGACCTTCCTGACGTTCTTCTTCCAGGCGTCCATGACCGAGGTCGTCTACAACGGCTCGTACGTCCCCCTCAAGGGTGTGGCGATGTCGACGGCCCTGCAGTCCACGCTCGACATCTCGTTCGACATCCGCGGCGGGCTCTTCGTCCGACAGGTCCACCACTGGGCGGCCCTGCTGTTCGTGGCGTCGATCATGCTGCACATGGCCCGAGTGTTCTTCACCGGTGCCTTCCGCAAGCCGCGTGAGCTCAACTGGGTCTTCGGGTTCCTGCTCTGGGTCCTCGCCATGGCCGAGGGCTTCACCGGCTACTCGCTCCCCGACGACCTGCTCTCCGGGAACGGTCTGCGGATCATCGTCGGCATGATCGAGGGCGTCCCGGTGATCGGCGTCTGGATCGCCTACCTGCTGTTCGGTGGCGAGTTCCCGGGGACCGACATCGTCGGCCGCCTGTACACGCTGCACATCCTGCTGCTGCCGGCGATCCTCGTCGCGGTGCTCGGTGTCCACCTCGTGCTCGTCGTGATCAACAAGCACACGCAGTTCGCGGGTCCGGGCAAGACCAACGAGAACGTCGTCGGTGTCCCGATCCTCCCGGCGTTCGCCGCGAAGGCCGGTGGGTTCTTCTTCATCGTCGCGGGCATCCTGGCCCTCATCGCGTCGCTGTTCACGATCAACCCGATCTGGAACTACGGCCCGTACGACCCCTCCCCGGTCTCCGCCGGTACCCAGCCCGACTGGTACATCGGCTTCGCCGACGGCGCGCTCCGACTGGTCCCGCCGCACTGGGAGGTCGTGTGGTTCGGCTACACGGTGTCGTTCAACATCCTGGCGCCGATCGCGGTCCTGGTGCTGCTCATCCTGGCGATCCTGCTCTACCCCTTCATCGAGGCGTGGGTCACGGGCGACAAGCGTGAGCACCACATCCTCGACCGCCCGCGCAACGCCCCGACGCGAACGGCGTTCGGTGCCGCTGGCATCACGCTCTACGCCAGCCTCTGGGCCGCAGCCTCGTCGGACATCATCGCGACGCACTTCCTGGTGTCGATCGAACACGTGATCCACGTGATCCAGGCAACGACGGTCCTCGGTCCGTTCATCGCCTTCTGGATCACCAAGCGCGTGTGCCTCGCCCTCCAGAAGAAGGACCGCGAGATCGTCCTGCACGGCTACGAGTCGGGGCGCATCGTCCGACTCCCCCACGGCGAGTACATCGAGGTGCACGAGCAGCTCGACGAGTACGAGCGGTGGAAGCTCCTGCAGTTCAACGAGTACAAGCCGCTCATGATCCGCCCGAACGCCAAGGGCAAGATCACGGGTCTGCAGAAGGTCCGCGCCGGCGTCTCCCGCTTCTTCTTCGAAGACCGCATCGAGCCGGTCTCGAAGGCCGAGCTCGAGGCAGCGCACGCGGCGCACCACGGCCCGAACCTCGAGGGTGGCCACCAGGCTCCCCAGGTCGGCCCCGGCGATCACTGATCGGTAGCGCACGAAGCAACCCCCGTCACGAAGTGACGGGGGTTTCTTCGTGCACAGGGCAACACGCCGCCCCCAGTTCACGGCTGGTTCACCCTCGCGTGCTGGACTCGTCCAGGACGGTGTGGCAACGTGTTGCACCACGCATCCGCCAACGGAATGAGACCCCGATGGACAGCCGGACGGCCGAACACCCCAGGCCGAACCACTTCCTCCTCCACCTCAGCGACACGCACCTCGTCTCCGGGGACCGCGACCTGTACGGCGACGTCGACTCCGCCGCTCGGCTCACGCAGATCGTCGCTGACATCGAAGCCTCGGGCACGCGTCCCGAAGCGATCGTCGTCACCGGCGACGTGGCCGACAAGGGCGAGCCGGGCGCCTACGCCCGTGTGCGCGAGATCCTCGAGCCGGCCGCCCAGCGGATCGGTGCGCAGATCATCTGGGCGATGGGCAACCACGATGAGCGCGGCGCCTTCCGTCAGGAGCTCTTCGGCCTGCAGCCCACCGATCGCCCGGTCGACTTCGTGTACGACGTCAACGGTCTCCGTGTGATCACGCTGGACACGAGCGTGCCCGGGCACCACCACGGCGAGGTCTCCCCCGACCAGCTCGACTGGCTCGCCGAGGTCCTGTCCGAGGCAGCGCCGCACGGCACCATCCTGGCGATGCACCACCCGCCGGTGCCGAGCGTCCAAGACCTCACCGTCCTCGTCGAGTTGCGCGACCAGCAGGCCCTTGCCGAAGTCGTCGAGGGCAGCGACGTCCTCGCCATCATCGCCGGTCACCTGCACTACTCGACCAGTGCCGTGTTCGCCGGCATCCCGGTGTCCGTCGCCAGCGCCACCTGCTACACCCAGGACCTCACCGAGTACCAGGGCGGTACCCGCGGCCGCGACGGTGCGCAGTCGTTCAACCTCGTGCACGTCTACGGGCGCAACGTCGTCCACTCGGTGGTGCCGATCGGCCACTACGCCACCGTCGGACAGCCCGTGTCTGCGCTCGAAACCGAAGCGAAACTCGCCGCGCACGGCGTGACGATCCCGGCGGCCGTCGAGCCGGCACCGGTCACCTCGAGCATCCCGGTGTTCACGCTCGACTCGGTGCCCGTCTCCCCCGTTCACCGGTAGCGCCGCGCGCGAGGAGTCGCGCACCACGAGTGCAGAAGAGGTCGGGTCCGTCATGCGGACCCGCCCTCTTCTGCTCACCAGGCGGGTGCGGGCGTCCTAGGCCCCGAGCGACGAGCGGTCACGACGCCCCACGCGTGCAACGTCGCGTGGTCACGATGCGTCGTCTGGCGGCACCGCACGCAACGGTTCGTGACCGTTCGGCGGGCAACCGGCGGGGTGCCCTGACCGCGCGCCGGCATGTACGTCCCGACGGCACGCAGGACGGCCGGGAGGCCCGTGGCGGCGCCGACTCGCGCCACCCGGCACGCGGGGTGGTCGCGACACACCGCTCGGCCTGCGACGCGTGGTCACGTTCCGTTGGTTCGGGGGCGGCGGAGGCGACGGTCTGTGACCGGTCGGCGTGGGGGTGGCGGGGTGTGGCGTCCGGTCGAGGCCGATGGAGGGCCCGAACCCGGTGGCGGGGTTCCGGCGTGGGACCGGGCTCGCAGGCTCGCCCGGAGCGCCTCAGCAGGCCGCTGGCGCGTCCTGATCGCCCCGTGGGACCGGGCTCGCAGGCTCGCCCGGAGCGCCTCAGCAGGCCGCTGGCGCGTCCTGATCGCTGGGGCGCTCCCACGGCGCGGGGAACGGGAAGTAGCGCTCCAGGAAGTCCGTCACGCGCTGCGTGCGCTCGTCGTCGCTGACCTCCGGGAAGCTGCCGTCGTTGAGGCAGAAGAAGTCGGCGTTCCGCTTCTTCAGCAGCTCGTCGAGCGACCGGAGCCCGGACTGCATCGTCGTGTCGATGTACCGGACGTCGGCGTTCTCCTGCACGATGGCGCGCCCGGTGAGCAGCGAGTAGTAGTGGTACAACGAGTTCGTCACCGAGATGTTGTCCGCGGCCCGGAAGCGCGAGGCTGCCGTCGACGCGAACTCGTCAGCGAACTCGTGCTCCATCTCGGTCATGATCGAGGCACGCAGGGGCGTCGGAGCGTGCTCGAGGTGCCGGGTCGTCACCGCACCGAAGCGCTGCTGCAGCAGGCGACGGTTCACGCGGGCGGAGTTCTCGAAACCGCTGCGTGCGGGGTTGTTCGACCCGAGCCCGATGCGGGTGGTGGCGAGGATGAACTTCGTCACGGATCCGGGGCTGAAGAACATCGACGGGTCGGTCAGGCGCCCGAAGAACATGTCGTCGTTCGAGTAGATGAAGTGCTCGCTGATGCCCGGGATGTGGTGCAGCTGCGACTCGACGGCCTGCGAGTTGTGGGTCGGCAGCACCGACGGGTCGGCGAAGAACTCCTCGCTGCGGACGATCCGGACCTTCGGGTGCTCGGCGAGCCAGTGCGGTGTCGGGGAGTCCGTCGCGATGTAGATCTGGCGGATCCACGGCGCGAAGGTGTGCACCGAGCGGAGCGCGTACTTCAGCTCGTCGATCTGCCGGAACCGGGCCGGGGCATCGTCGCCCTCCCCCAGGACGGCGTTCGACTGCGCGGCCTGGCGGGCACGCTGGTACTCGATGGCGTTGCCGTCGACCCACGAGAAGACGATGTCGATCGGGAAGCGGATGTCCGAGACGTGGTCGTCGAACATGTGCTCGACGGTGCGCCAGGTGCGGCCGTAGCGCTCGATGTCGACGAGGACGAACTCCTCGACCGGCAGACTGCGCCGCATCAGGGCGTTCTCGACGGGTGCGAGGACCTCGGTGTCGGTGACCCGCCAGAACTCGAGCTGGACGCTCGTCTCTGCGCCGTACCGCAGACGCCCGAGGGGCTCGAGCCGCGGTCGGAACACGCGGAGCACGGGTTCCTCGACGGAGCCGAGTCCGTCGTCCTGCACGAGCACGGCAGGCTTGCCCGGGGGCTTCGCGTAGAAGGGCTCGTTGACGGCCGCGGACATCACGGCGCTCTCGGCGCGCTGACGGTCACGTTCGTCGAGGGCGATCACCGGACGCTGGTCGTTGCCGCGGATGAGCAGGTGGTCGACGTCAGCCGCGGTGAGCGCGTCGTCGAGGAACAGCAGGTCCTCGATCATCGACTGCTGCGGTGTGAGGTGTCCGTTGATGAGCGTCAGGCGCCCCTTGCGGACGACGACGTCCGATCGGTCGAGACCGCCGGAGGACGGTCGAGGGTTCAGCAGAGGACTCTCGGTCACCGGCTCGGTCTCGTCGTTCATCCAGGCCCTTCGGGTCGTGCGGTCGGGTCCTGTACCCGACCTGCCGATCCTACCGTCCGTCCGACTCGCGGGGCACCTTGACGACGATGCCCACCACGATGAACAGCGCGGCTGCCACCAGCTGCAGTGCTGCCCACACCTGTCCGGGGATCGGCACCGTGACGAGCGGGTTCCAGCAGACGGCGACGGCGGCCATGAGCAGGGCAGCCCACCAGGCCTTCCCGCGCACGCTGAAGACGAGCACGATGAGCGCGAGCACCGTGACACCCCAGCGGGCGAAGACGAAGCCCGACGAGTCCACGATGGCGACACACGCGAGCAGCACGATCGCCGCGATCATCGACGGCGCCAGTGCGGGGCGGGTGAAGGGTGGCGTGGTCCGGGCGCCGTTGGCCGGTGCGGCGGCTGCGGGTCGAGGGGACCCGGCGGGCACGCCGTGCTGGGACGACCCCACCGGGGGCCGCCCCTTGCGTGCGGCCATCAGTCCGCGGAGCCGTCGAGGTCGATCGCCTGGATCGACCGCGACATCGGCGGCAGGTCACGGACACGCTCGAGCGCCGGCACCAGTTCACCGACCAGCGCGCGGTAGCCCTCTTCGGTCAGGTGCAGGCCGTCTTCGGTGAAACGGGCGTCGAGGTGGTCGCCGTCGGCCAGGGCTGGCCAGGCGTCGAGGTACTGCGCGTGACACGTCGCAACGAACTGACGGAGGTGCCGGTTGGCCTGCTCGATCTTCGCGGCGTACTCGGCCTGCCTGGGCAGGATCGACACGAGCAGCAGGCGCACGCCCGGCAGCTCGCGGCGGAGCGTGACGAGGATGGTCTCGACGTTGCGGACCACGTGCTCGGCGCTGGCGCGGTGGTTGCCGAAGTCGTTCGTGCCGATGAGCAGCACGATCACCTCGGGCTGTTCGGCGACGACGGCGTCGAGGCGCGTCAGCACGCCGTCGGTCGTGTCGCCACCGATGCCCTGGTTCAGCGTGTGCTCGTCGGGGAGCCACGTGTCCCAGTCGCCCTGTTCGGTGATGCTGTCCCCCAGGAAGAGGACGGGGCTGCGGTCGTCGGTCATGCTGCCTCCTCGTGCGCCGGCTCAGGGGTCCCGGTCTGCTGCGTCCGGTTGCGCTGCGTGGATTCGGTGTGGTCGGACTCCCGCTCGGCGGCGGCGGTGATGCGCTCGACCATACCGGGGAAGATGATGCCGTGGAACGGCAGGATGCCGTACCAGTACAGCCGCCCGGCGAGCCCCTGCGGGAAGTAGATCGCCCGCTGGTGGTAGTCACTGCCACCGTCGGGGTTCGGCGTGACGGTCATCTCGAGCCACGCACGGCCGGGCGACTTGAACTCGGCGCGGAGCCGCAGGTAGCGGCCGCGCTCCAGGCGTTCGACGCGCCACCAGTCGAGCGCGTCGCCCTGCTCGAGGCGCTGCTGGTCACGACGACCGCGGTTCAGCCCCACACCGCCGGCGATCTTGTCCATCCAGCCACGGGCCACCCAGGCGAGCGGGAACGAGTACCAGCCGTTCTCGCCGCCGATCGACTCGACGACGCGCCAGACGTCCTCGGCGGACGCACTGGAGTGCCGCTTCCGGTCGTCGACGTAGACCGTGTGCCCGGCCCAGTCGGGGTCGTTCGGCATCGGGTCGGCCGAGGCGCTCGAGAGCGTCGCGCTGCGCCAGCTCGTCTCGACCTGACCGGACCGCATCTTGTTGAGCGCCAGACGGACGGCCCGCCGGTACGAGGTGAGCCCGCCCTCGGGCTGCGGCACGACGTCGTCGATGTCGTGCTCGCGCTGCACGCACTCGAACTGCAGCGACTCGATGATCGGCGTCGCGAGCTTGCGCGGGATCGGGGTGACGGCGTTGAACCAGTGCGCGGCGAGACGCGGGGTGAGCACCGGCAGGACCGTGATCGGGCGCTGGGGCAGCTTCGCCTCGACCGCGTAGCCGTTCAGCATCTGGCCGTACCGCAGGACGTCGGGGCCGCCGATGTCGAACGTGCGGTTGACGTCGGCGGGGACGTCGAGCGCGGCCACCAGGTAGTACAGGACGTCGCGCACCGCGATCGGCTGGATGTGGTTGCGGACCCAGCGCGGCGCGGGCATCCACGGCAGGACGTCGGTCAGGTGCCGGATCATCTCGAACGAGGTGCTGCCCGAGCCGATCACGACGCCCGCCTGGTACGCGACCGTCGGCACGCCGGAGCCGAGGAGGATCTCGCCCACCTCCTTGCGGCTGCGGAGGTGCTTGGACAGCTCGCCGTCGGGGTGGAGCCCGCCCAGGTAGACGAACCGGCTGACACCAGCCGCGTTCGCCTCGCTCGCCATGGTCTCGGCGGCTTCGCGCTCGGCCGACTCGAAGTCGCCGTCGGCCCCCATCGCGTGGGCCAGGTAGTAGACCGCCTCGATCCCGTCGACGGCGGCGCGCACCGCGTCGGCGTCCTGGAGATCACCCTCCGCGACGTCGACGTCGCTGCTCCACGGGACGTCCTGGAGCTTCCGGGGGTTGCGCACGAACACCCGGACGGAGTGGCCGGCTTCGAGGAGACGAGGGACGAGACGACCACCGATGTACCCGGTGGCGCCGGTGACGAGGACCTGCATGCCCTGCACGCTACGCGGCACGCCTGACGGGTAGGCTTGCCGGGTGGACAACGCAGCCTTCCCCGTCACCGTCGATGCCGTCCGCGGCCTCATCGACCACGCGATCCTGAAGCCCGAACTCACCCGCGCGGACGTCGACGCCCAGCTCGACGAAGCCGCCGCTCACCGCGTCTTCAGCGTCTGCGTCCGTCCGAGCGACGTCGCCCACGCCGTCGAGCGTCTCACGGGCACCGGCGTCGGCGTCGGCACCGTGATCGGCTTCCCGCACGGCACCACGTCCACCGCCGCGAAGGTCGCCGAGTCGCTGCAGGCCCTGGCCGACGGCGCGTTCGAGCTCGACATGGTGCAGAACATCGGTGCCGCGAAGTCGGGTGACTGGCAGCGCGTCGAGCAGGACGTCCGCGCGGTCGTCGACGCCGCCGGCGACACCGTCGTCAAGGTGATCCTCGAGACCGCGTTCCTGACCGACGACGAGATCGTCGCGGCGTCGCGTGCGGCACAGACCGCCGGGGCCGCCTTCGTGAAGACCTCGACCGGGTTCGCCGGCGGCGGCGCGACGGCCGAGCACATCGCCCTCATGCGCCGCACGGTCGGTGCCGACACCGGCGTGAAGGCGTCCGGCGGCGTCCGGGGGCTCGACACCCTGCTCGAGATGGTCGAGGCGGGTGCCGACCGCATCGGCACGAGCGCATCCGCCCGCATCCTCGACGAGGTCGCGCACCGCGCCGAGACGGGTGCCGCCTCGGCGCTCGGCGACGACACATCGTCCTACTGAACGGACCGGCTGGGCCGACCGGGCTGAGCGGACCGAGCTGACCCGGCGCGTCCAGCCCACCTGACCCACCCCACCCAGCACGACCCACCACGACCAGGCCGGTGCCCACCGGACGCGACGACGCGTCGGCGACCCGCACCGTGCCTCCAGACCGCCGCATCGGAGCGCGCATGTCCAGCACCGCACCCCAGTCCCCCGCCCTCGCCCTGGCCGTCGACCTCGGCGGCACGAAGGTCGAGGCCGCGCTCGTCACCGACCAGGGCGTCGTGCTCCCGGCGACCCGGTTCCGCAGCCCCACCGGGCCGCAGCGCACCTCCGACGAGCTGCAGGCCGCCGTCGACGAGGTCGTCACGGCCGCGCTCGGCGCGCTGCCGGCCGACGCGACGCTCGTCGGCGTGGGCATCGGTTCCGCCGGGCCCGTCGACGAGGAGCACGGCCTCGTCTCCCCGCTCAACATGCCGGTCTGGCGCGGCCACCCGCTGCGCGACCGGATCGCGGCGCTCATGCCCGGCGGCGTCCCGGTGACGCTGCGCATGGACGGCCTGGCGATCACCCTCGCCGAGCACTGGGTCGGCGCGGCCCAGGGCTCTGACCACGTCATGGGCATGATCGTGTCCACCGGTGTCGGCGGCGGGCTCATCCTGCACGGTCGCACCGTCAGCGGACCGACGGGCAACGCCGGACACATCGGCCACGTCGAGTGCGGCGGCTACGACGACCCCTGCGCCTGCGGGGGCACCGGTTGCCTCGAGGCGATCGCCAGCGGCCCGAAGACGGTGGCCTGGGCACGTCGTCAGGGCTTCGCCGGCACGACCGGCGAGGAGCTCTCGGCCGCGTACGCCGCCGGCGACGAGATCGCCGTCGCCGCGGTCAAGCGGAGCGGCCGTGCCCTCGGGCAGGCCATCGCCGCCGCCACGAGCCTGGTCGACCTCGAGATCGTCGCCATCGGCGGCGGGTTCTCGCACGTCACGCCGGACCTGTTCGAGTACGCCCGGCAGGCCGTGGCGGAGCGCGTCGAGTTCGGGTTCGTGACGAAGGTGCAGATCGTGCCGACGGGGTTGTCCCAGGACGGTCCGCTCATCGGTGCGGCGGCGCTCGTGCACCGCCCCGACGTCCTGCGCTGAGCGCGCGCGTCGCCCCCGGCCGGGCCCGGTCCGGCGCGCGGCCGGCGGGTGGTCGCGTCGTCGACGCGGCTCACGCCCTGGGCTCGATCGACGGCGGCCGGGAGGCGCGGTGCGGGCTGCCACGCGCCTCCTGGCCGGTCCGTGGCTTGTCCACAGGCCTGTCGGCCGCGTCCGCAGGTCGGGCAGGATGTGCGGGTGCCCCGCCCGCGACTCCTGACCAGTGACGACTGGCCGGAACCCGAGCTGCGTGCGGCCGTCCTGGCCGGCGAACTGGTCGCCGTCGGTCCCTGCTGGGCCTCCCCTGCCGAACCGCAGACGCCGTCGTTGCGTGCCGCCGCTGCCGCCTGGGTCCTGCGGGACGCGCGCCTGATCGCCTGCAGCCTGACCGCCGCGTGGATCTGGGGTGCGGTGTCCCGGCCGTCGGCGCCGCTCGAGGCTTGCATCCCGCCGCAGGTCCGCGTGCACGTCGGTCCGGACGTCCGCCTGCGGGAGGTGCGGATCGACGTCGACGACACCGCCGAGCTCTCGCGGCTGCGGGTCACGCTGCCGGCGCGGACCGCGGTCGACCTGCTCCGGACGCCGGGCCCCTCGGCTGGTGCGTTCGGGGTGGCCGAGGCGATGGCCGTGCACGGGCTGCTCGCGATCGGGGCAGTCACCGCTGCGGAGCTGCAGACGCGCCTGCGGTCCCTCGGGACGATCCCGATGGTGCGGCAGGCCGAGCGGCGGTTGCGGGGGCCGCAGGGGCTGCAGGACGCGGCTGGGGGTGCGGTCCGGTAGCGCGGTGGTCGGGGGTTGGGGGTTGGGGGCGCGGGTGGTCACAACACCCCGCTCACGTTCGCCGGACGGTCACAAACTGTCGGTTTGCGGGGCCGCGGCCGACGGTTCGTGACCGGTCGACGGTTCCCGTGCGACGGGTCGTGACCGGTCGACGGGCGGGAGGCGCGGGGCGGGGCTGCCACGGGCCTCCGGCCGGGCGCGTGGGGGCGGCCAGGACACCCCGCTCGCGTTCGCCGAGTGGTCGCGGACCGTCGGTTGGCGGGGCCGCAGCCGACGGTGCGTGACCGGTCGACGGACGGGCCGCGCGCGGCCCCGCCGCTAGCCGGCGCTGACGCGGTAGACGTCGTAGACGGCGTCGATGCGTCGCACCGCGTTGAGCACACGGTCGAGGTGGATGGTGTCGCCCATCTCGAACACGAACCGGCTGAGCGCGAGCCGGTCGGACGAGGTCGACACCGTCGCGGACAGGATGTTCACGTGGTGGTCGGTCAGCACCCGGGTGACGTCGCTGAGCAGGCCCGACCGATCGAGCGCCTCGATCTGGATCTGCACCAGGAACACCGACTTCGACGACGGGGCCCACTCGACCTCGATCATCCGGTCGGGTTCGTTCATGAGCGACTTCACGTTGGTGCACGACGATTGGTGCACCGAGACGCCCTGGCCGCGGGTGATGAAGCCCACGATCTGGTCGCCCGGTACCGGCGTGCAGCACTTCGCGAGCTTGACGAGGATGTCGGGCGCACCGCGGACCAGCACGCCGCTGTCACTCGTGCGCAGCTGTCGACTGGTGACCTGGCGCGGGAACGCGAGTTCCGGTTCGTCCGTCTCGGTTTCGGTCTGGACGTTGCCGAGGACCTTCTCGATCACCGACTGGGTCGAGACGTGTCCTTCGCCGATGGCGGCGTACAGGGCGGAGACGTCCTCGTACCGCATCGACGAGGCGACCTCGGCGATGCTGTCCTGGCTCATGATGCGCTGGAGCGGCAGGTTCTGCTTGCGCATGGCCCGGGCGATGGCGTCGCGACCCTGCTCGATCGCCTCTTCGCGGCGCTCCTTGGTGAACCACTGCTTGATCTTGTTGCGCGCGCGGGGGCTGCGGACGAACTGCAGCCAGTCCTGCGAGGGGCCGGAGTCGGGGTTCTTCGACGTGAAGATCTCGACGACGTCGCCGCTCGACAGCTGGCTCTCGAGCGGGACGAGGCGGCCGTTGACCTTCGCACCCATGGTGCGGTGGCCGATCTCGGTGTGCACCGCGTAGGCGAAGTCGACCGGGGTGGCTCCGGCGGGGAGACCGATGACCTTGCCCTGCGGCGTGAAGACGTAGGTCTCCTTGGCTCCGATCTCGTAGCGCAGCGAGTCCAGGAACTCACCAGGGTCGCTGGTCTCGGCCTGCCAGTCGGTGATGTGGGCGAGCCACGCCATGTCCTGGTCGTCCGTGGTCGACGAGGTGCCGGCGTCACGGCCGGCAGCGCGCTGTTTGTACTTCCAGTGGGCGGCGACACCGAACTCGGCGCGCTGGTGCATCTCGTGCGTGCGGATCTGGATCTCGACCGCGCGACCCTGCGGTCCGAGCACCGTGGTGTGCAGCGACTGGTACAGGTTGAACTTGGGGGTCGCGATGTAGTCCTTGAAGCGACCGGGCAGCGGGGTCCACCGGGCGTGCACCGATCCGAGCATGGCGTAGCAGTCGCGCACGGTCGGCACGAGCACGCGGATACCGACGAGGTCGTAGATCTCGTCGAACTCACGACCTCGCACGATCATCTTCTGGTAGATCGAGTAGTACTGCTTCGGCCGGCCCATGACGTCACCACGGACCTTGGCGGCCTTCAGGTCCTTCTTCAGGGTCCCGATGACGTTCTGGACGAACTGCTCGCGCTTCGGCTGACGTTCCTTGACCAGGCTGTCGATCTCGACGTAGAGCTTCGGGTGCAGGACCGCGAACGACAGGTCCTCGAGCTCGAGCTTGATCATCTGGATGCCGAGCCGGTGTGCGAGCGGCGCGTAGATCTCGAGCGTCTCCTTCGCCTTGCGCGTGGCGGAGGTCGACTCGACGAAGCCCCACGTACGGGCGTTGTGCAGGCGGTCGGCGAGCTTGATGACGAGGACGCGGATGTCCTTCGACATGGCGATGACCATCTTGCGGACGGTCTCGGCCTGCGCGCTGTCGCCGTACTTGACCTTGTCGAGCTTCGTGACGCCGTCGACGAGCATCGCGATCTCGTCGCCGAAGTCGGCCCGCAGCTGGTCGAGCTGGTAGTCGGTGTCCTCCACGGTGTCGTGCAGGAGCGCGGCCGCGATGGTGATCGTGCCGATGCCGAGGTCGGCCAGGATCTGCGCGACCGCGACGGGGTGCGTGATGTACGGCTCACCGGACTTGCGCTTCTGCCCGTCGTGCGCGCGCTCGGCGACCGAGTACGCCCGCTCGATGAGCGTCACGTCGGCCTTGGGGTGGTGCGAGCGGACCGTGCGGATCAACGTGTCCACGGCACCGGCCGGCTGCGCACGCGAGAACAGGCGGGGCAGCAGCGAGCGGAGGGAACCGAGGTTGCCGGTGGTGTTCGGACCGATCGGGCTCGACGGCCGCGGGGCGGATCCCGGGCGGCTCGGCGCGGACGGCTCTTCGCGGGTGTCCGTCATGATGCGCCTCCCAGGACTCGGTCCGAGAGCTCGATCCGAGCTCGATCCGACAAGACTACGCGTCCCTGGTCAGTGCCCGTGACGCGGTTCGCCCTGGGCGTCGCGCTCCACCGGTGCCCCCGCCTGCTCCCAGGCGAGCATGCCGCCGGAGAGGTTGACTGCCGGGACCCCCGACTGCTCGAGCGCCGCGACGATGCGCGACGAACGGCCGCCGGAGTGGCAGACGACGATGGCCGGCTGGTCGCCACCGTCGATCTCCTGCCAGCGGTCCACGAACTCCGACATCGGCACGAGCGTGGCCTGGGGAGCGTGGACCTCGTCCCACTCCCCCTGCTCGCGGACGTCGAACAGGCGGGCTCCGGCGTCGATGCGGCGCTGCGCCTCGGCGACGTCGATCTCCTGGATCTCGATGGGCATCAGACGTTCGCCTCAGCCGCGTCGACCTCACGCCGGCGCTTCTCGGCCGCCGCGGTCTTCTTGGCGTCCGACTCCTTGATCTTCGGCTCGTTCTCGCGCAGCTGCGCGTACATCGGCGACGCGATGAAGATCGTCGAGTAGGTGCCGACGATGATACCGATGAACAGCGCGAGCGAGATGTCGCGCAGGGTACCGGCGCCGAGCACGTACGACCCGATGAAGAGGATCGCCGCGACCGGCAGCAGCGCCACGACCGAGGTGTTGATCGATCGGACGAGGGTCTGGTTCACCGCGAGGTTGACCGACTGCTTGAACGTCCGGATCGATTCCTGCGCGGTGTTCTCACGCACCTTGTCGAAGACCACCACGGTGTCGTAGAGCGAGTACCCGAGGATCGTCAGGAACCCGATGACCGCCGCAGGCGTGACCTCGAGCCCGACGATGCCGTACACGCCGGCCGTGATCAGCAGGTCGTGCAGCAGCGCCGCCATCGCGGACAGCGACATCTTCCAGGTGCGGAAGTACAGCGTCATGAAGACCGCGGCGAGGGCGAGGAAGATCACGAGACCACGGATGGCCTGCGCGAGCACGTCGGCACCCCACGTCGCGCCGATGAAGGTCGCGGCGACCTGGCTCTCCGGGACGTCGTAGGCCTTCGCGAGGGCGTCCTGCACCTCGGTCGTCTGCCGGTCGGTGAGCTGCCCGGTCTGGACTCGGATGCCGTGCGTGCCGAGCTGCGAGACGCGCGGGATCGACTCCGGGACGACGTCCTCGACGGTCTCGGTGGCGATGTTCTGGTCGAGCGTCTTGACGTCGGAGATGGTGAACTCCGAGCCGCCGGTGAACTCGATGCCGAGCTGGTACCCGCCTCGGAGCCACGGGGTGACGAGCGAGATCACGATCATCGCGAGGGCGATGAGGTACCAGGTCTTGCGGCGCCCGATGATGTCGTACGACCGCTTCCCCGTGTAGAGGTCGCTGCCGAACTGGCTGAAGCTGGCCATCAGTCGTCCTTCCCGTCCGGCGTCGAGCCGTTGTCGCCGGAGGCCTGCTGGGCCTTCCGCTCCGCGATCGTCTGTCGGCGCTGTGCCTCACCGGCACTGCGCTGGCGCTTGCCGTCCACGACGGGTGCGCGGAACTGCGCGCGCCCACGGTAGACGGCACCGAGTGCTGCCGGGTCGAGACCACTGAACCGGTGCCCCTCGCCGAAGAACCGGCTGCGGGCGATGAGCTGCATCATCGGGTGGGTGAAGAGCGCGACCACCACGATGTCGATGAGCGTCGTGAGGAGCAGCGTGAACGCGAAGCCCTTCACGTCGGCGACCGCGAGCACGTAGAGCGTGACGGCGGCGAGGAAGTTCACCGCGTCGGACGCCAGGATCGTCCGGAGGGCACGCTTCCAGCCGGACTCGACCGCACTCTCGAGGGCCCGGCCGTCACGGAGTTCGTCGCGGATGCGCTCGAAGTAGACGATGAACGAGTCCGCCGTGATGCCGATCGCGACGATCAGACCCGCCACACCCGCCAAGGACAGGCGGTAGTCGACGCGCCACGACATGATCGCGATCACCAGGTAGGTGAGCACCGCGGCGATCCCGAGCGACAGCACGGTGACGAAGGCCAGTGCCCGGTACTGGATGACCGAGTAGATGATGACCAGGATCAGCCCGATCAGGCCGGCGACGAGCCCACCGATGAGCTGCGCGGTGCCGAGCGTCGCGGAGATGTTCTCGTTCGACTGCACCTGGAAGTTGATCGGCAGCGCACCGTACTTGAGCTGGTCCGCCAGGGTCTTCGACGACTCGGCCGTGAACGAGCCGGTGATCTGCGCCTTGCCGTTCGTGATCGCGGAGTTCGTCGTCGGAGCGGTGATGACCGAACCGTCGAGCACGATCGCGAATTGGTTCTGCGGCTGCTGGAGCGAGACGAGACGGTTCGTGACGGTGCGGAAGTCCTTCGAGCCCTCACCGTTGAACGTCAGGTTGACGGCCCACTGGCCCGTCGACGTGCCCTGCGAGTCGGTGGCGAGACCCGAGGTGGCGTTGCTGATGTCGGCACCGGAGACCTCGACCGGGCCGAGGATGTACTTCCCCGCGCCGTCCTGGTCACAGGTGACCAGGGGCTCGTCGTCGGGCGCCGTGGTGACGTCGTCCGGAGCAGCGCAGTTGTAGTTGGTGTACAGGTCCTGCAGCTTCGGCGTGACCCAGTTGAGGTCGCTCGCGTTGGTCGGCTTCGCGCTCGGCGTCGCGGCGAGCGAGGCCGGCGGCGAGTACGGCGTGGCCGACGCGGTGCCCTTGCCGTCGTCACCGACGGCGGAGTTCGTCGCGGCTTCGGTGAAGAGCACCGGGCGGAAGGTCAGCTTGGCGGCTGCCTCGATCCGGTCGATCGTTGCCTTGTCCGGGCGGCCCGGGATCGAGACGACGATGTTGTTCGCACCCTGCGTGTTGATCTCCGACTCGGAGACACCGGTGGCGTCGATGCGCTGGCGGATGATGTTCACCGCCTGCTGCAGCTGCTGCGAGGTGACGGAGTCACCCTCGGTGTTCTGCGCCGCCAGCGTCAGCTGCGTGCCGCCCTGCAGGTCCAGAGCCAGCTCGGGGACCCAGCTCGCGCCCTGGTACCACTTGTCGCTGTCGTCCTTCGAAGAGCCGGCGAGGATCGACGCGGCGGTGTTCAGGCCGGCGAGGATCGCCATCAGGATCACCAACCAGGTGAGCGAGCGCAGCGCCTTCTTGACGGGTGTCGATCGTGCCACCGGTCGTCTCGTCTTTCTGTTCAGGACCGTCGGCACACCGTGCGACGGCAGAGGGAAGCCGCCGGGTCAGACGACCCGGCGGCCGAGGGCGTCAGTCGTCGGACTTGCGCTTCGTGGCGTCGGTCTCGTCGACACGGTCGGTGTCGACCCGCTCGCCGTAGACCGGCTCGCCGTTGAGCTCGGCCACCGGCTTCGGCTCGTCCTCGGTGGTCGTGGTGGTCTCGACGTCGGACGCGTTGTCGTCGACGACGCGCGACAGGGTCTGACGGTGCACGGTGACGATGGTCCCCGGCGCGATCTCGACGTCAGCGGTGACCTTCTCCTCGTTCACGGAGAGGAGCGTGCCGTAGAGGCCGAAGGACAGCATGACCTTGGCGCCCGGGACCATCTTGTCCACGAGTTCGGCCTGCTGCTTCTTGCGCTTGCGGCTGTTGTAGAACATGAAGGCCGCGAACGCCACGACGATGACGATGAGGATGACTTCTTGACCCATGATGCGTTGCCTTCTCTGGTTGCTCGGTTTCGGGCCGTAGCAGTCTAGGGCACGCCGGTGTCCGTGGCATGTCACCCGACTGATCGGCGGTCAGGCGGTGGGTTCCGGGTCGTCGAAGAGCCCCGGCTGCGCCCCGTCGCCCTGCCCCGGGGTGAGGCCGAGGTGTCGCCAGGCCCGCGGTGTCGCGATGCGCCCGCGGGGCGTGCGGGTCACCAGGCCGACACGGACGAGGAACGGTTCGACGACCGATTCGATCGTCTCGGATTCCTCGCCGACGCTGACGGCGAGGGTGTTGAGGCCGACCGGGCCCCCGTCGAACCGGGTCAACATGGTCTCGACGACGGCGCGGTCGAGCCGGTCGAGGCCGAGCTCGTCGACGTCGTACAGGTCGAGCGCACCCCGGACCGCGGCCATGCCGTCGGTGGTGCGGTGCACGAGGGCGTAGTCGCGCACCCGGCGGAGCAGGCGGTTCGCGATGCGCGGGGTGCCACGGGAGCGTCCAGCGATCTCACGCAGGGCGGTCCGGTCGATGTCGAGTTCGAGCAGGTGAGCCGCACGGATCAGGACCTGCTCGAGCTCGTCCTTCTCGTAGAACTCGAGGTGGGCGGTGAACCCGAAGCGGTCGCGCAGCGGGTTCGGCAGCAGGCCGGCCCGGGTGGTGGCACCGACGAGCGTGAACGGTGCGAGGTCGAGCGGGATGCTCGTGGCACCGGCACCCTTCCCCACCATCACGTCGATGCGGAAGTCCTCCATCGCCAGGTAGAGCATCTCTTCTGCCGAGCGGGCCATGCGGTGGATCTCGTCGATGAACAGCACTTCGCCCGGCACGAGCGACGACAGCACGGCTGCGAGGTCACCGGCGTGCTGGATCGCCGGCCCGCTCGACATGCGCAGCGGTCGCCCGGTCTCGTGCGCGACGATCATCGCGAGCGTGGTCTTGCCGAGGCCGGGGGGACCCGCCATCAGGATGTGGTCGGGCGTGCGCTCCTGCATGCCCGCGGCCTTGAGGAGCAGGTCGAGCTGCCCACGGACCTTGCGCTGCCCGACGAACTCGTCGAGCGAGCGCGGACGGAGCGCACCTTCGAAGGCGAGTTCCTCCTGCGACTCGGCGCCGGCGGACGTGATGCCGCTCACCGGCCGGCTGCCGCGGGTCGCAGGGCGCCGAGGGCGGCGCGGAGCAGGGCCTGGGTGCCCATCGCGGCGGCACCCGGCTCGTTGGCCACGGCGTCGTCGACCGCGGTCCGTGCCGCGTCTTCGCGCCAGCCGAGGCCGATGAGCGCCGAGACGACGTCCACCGCGGCGGGGTGGACTGCGGTTCCACGTGCTGCAGCGACCACAGCGGCCTGCTCGAAGGCCACGAGCTTGCCGGAGAGCGCGACGATGATGAGCTTGGCGGTCTTCGGGCCGATGCCGGAGACCTTGCGGAACGCGCCGTCGTCCTCGTTCGCGACGGCGTTCGCGATCTGTACCGGGTCCATGTGGGCCAGGACGCCCATCGCGGACTTCGGGCCGACGCCGGAGACGCCGCGGAGCAGGTCGAACACCTGCAGCGCGTCGGTCGACTCGAAGCCGAAGAGCAGGTGCTCGTCCTCGCGCACGATCATCGCCGTCCGCACGCACACCTCGGAACCGTGGCGCATCGTCAGCGCGTGCGCAGGGGTCACGGTGACGGCGTACCCGACTCCCCCGACCTCGATCACCACGGCCGAACCGGCGATGTCGATGCAGGTACCCCGGAGACTCGCGATCATGCTCCGAGCCTAGGGCCGCCCACCGACGACGCCGTCCTGCCACGCTGCGGGCGGGCCGCGGCGGCGGCCGCACGGGCCAGCGGCGAGTCGACGGTGCCGCCCTGGGCGTCCCGCCAGGCGCGCTGTGCCGGGGTGAGGTTCGTGGCACGCGAGCCGGCGGCGTCGGGTGATCCGAGCCTCCAGGCATGGCACACGGCCAACGCGAGCGCGTCGGCGGCGTCGGCCGGCTTCGGGGCCTCGTCCAGCCCGAGTACTCGCGCGATCATGGTCTGCACCTGACGCTTGTCGGCGTTGCCGTAGCCAGTGACGGCGGCCTTGACCTCGGACGGGGTGTGCAGCCCGACGGGCAGCCCGCGGGCGGCCGCGGCGTGCAGCGCCAGGCCGGCAGCCTGCGCGGTGCCCATCACGGTGCGGACGTTCGCCTGCGCGAACACCCGCTCGACGGCGACCGCATCCGGGTGGTGCTCGTCGAGCTCGGCGGCGATGCCGTCGGCGATCCGGAGCAGCCGCTGCTCGAGCGGCATGTCCGGAGGGGTGCGCACGACCGTCACGTGGACGAGTCGTGCGCGCCGGTTCGGTGCGACCTCGACGACGCCGACGCCGCACCGGGTGAGCCCGGGGTCCACCCCGAGCACACGGAGCACGGCTACTCGCCCTCGTCCTCGTCGAGCTCGGCCTGGACGTCCGCGGGGATGTCGAAGTTCGAGTAGACGTTCTGCACGTCGTCCGAGTCCTCGAGCGCGTCGATCAGGCGGAACACCTTGCGGGCGGTCTCGGCGTCGACCGGGACCTTGAGGCCGGGGACGAACTCGGCGTCGGCGGAGTCGTAGTCGATGCCGGCGTCCTGCAGTGCGGTGCGGGCGGCGACCAGGTCGCTCGCCTCGGTGATGATCTCGAAGCCGCCGCCCTGGTCGATGACGTCCTCGACGCCGGCGTCCAGCACCGCGGCCATCACGGTGTCCTCGTCGAGGCCGTCGGTCTTCGTGACCGAGATGACGCCCTTGCGCGAGAAGTTGTAGGCGACGCTGCCCGGGTCGGCCATGGTGCCGCCGTTGCGCGACATCGCGGTCCGGACCTCGGCCGCGGCACGGTTCTTGTTGTCCGTGAGGCACTCGATGAGCATCGCGACGCCGTTGGGGCCGTAGCCCTCGTACATGATCGTCGTGTACTCGATGGTCTCGCCCGTGAGACCTGCACCGCGCTTGACGGCGCGGTCGATGTTGTCGTTGGGGACCGAGGTCTTCTTCGCCTTCTGCACGGCGTCGACCAGGGTCGGGTTGCCGGACATGTCGGCACCGCCCATCTTCGCGGCGACCTCGATGTTCTTGATCAGCTTGGCGAACGACTTGGCACGGCGCTGGTCGATGACCGCCTTCTTGTGCTTGGTCGTTGCCCACTTGGAATGCCCGGACACGGTTCTCCTTGCGTCTTGCGGAAAGTCCCGCTCAGTTTAGCGGCCCTGTGGGCCGAACACCGGACTGGAGGCGCGGCGCGGCTCCCGTCCCGCCGGTGCGGCGGGTGGATGGTCACGCCTCAGGCGCTGCGCACCAGGTCCAGGAAGCGCCGGTGGAAGCGGTCCTCGCCCGCGACCTCCGGGTGGAACGCACTCGCGATGACGTTGCCCTGTTGCACCGCCACCACCTGGCCGTCCGGCAGGGCACCGAGCACGTGCACGTCGTCGCCGTGCTGCTCGACCACCGGTGCGCGGATGAAGACCGCGTGTACCGGCGCATCGCCGAGGTCGGGCATCGGGATGTCGGTCTCGAACGAGTCGTTCTGTGCGCCGAACGCGTTGCGCCGCACGGTGGTGTCGAGCACGTCGAGCGTCTGCTGCCCCGGGATCCCGGCGGCGATCCGCGACGACAGCATGATCATGCCGGCACACGTGCCGTACGTCGGCAGTCCCCCGCGGATCGCCTCGGACAGCGGCGCGGCGACGCCGAACGCGCGGGACAGCTTGTCCATCACGCTCGACTCGCCGCCGGGGATCACGACGCCGTCGATCGACGCGATCTCCTCCGGTCGACGGAGCGGCACCACGTCGGCGCCGAGCTCGGTCAGCGACGCGATGTGCTCACGGAAGTCGCCCTGCAGCGCGAGGACCCCGATCCGGGGCCGAGCACTCACCAGCCGCGCTCGGCGAGGCGGTGCGGCGCGGGGACGTCGGCGACGTTGATGCCGACCATCGCCTCGCCCAGCCCACGGGACACCTCGGCGATGACCTTCGGGTCGTCGTGGAAGGTGACGGCCTTGACGATCGCCGCGGCACGCTTGGCCGGGTCGCCGGACTTGAAGATGCCGGACCCGACGAACACGCCGTCGGCACCGAGCTGCATCATCATCGCGGCGTCGGCCGGGGTGGCGACACCACCGGCGGTGAAGAGCACGACGGGGAGCTTGCCGGTGCGGGCGACCTCCTGCACGACGTCGATCGGGGCCTGGAGCTCCTTCGCGGCGACGTAGAGCTCGTCGTCACGCAGGTTGCGGAGCGCCGCGATCTCCTTGGTGATGGTGCGGATGTGCTTCGTGGCCTCGGACACGTCACCCGTGCCGGCCTCGCCCTTGGAACGGATCATGGCCGCGCCCTCGGTGATGCGACGGAGTGCCTCGCCCAGGTTGGTGGCACCGCAGACGAAGGGGGTGGTGAACTTCCACTTGTCGATGTGGTTGACGTAGTCGGCCGGCGACAGGACCTCGGACTCGTCGATGTAGTCGACGCCGAGCTCCTGCAGGACCTGGGCCTCGACGAAGTGACCGATGCGGGCCTTCGCCATGACCGGGATCGACACGGCGGCGATGATCTCCTCGATCATCGACGGGTCGGACATGCGGGCCACGCCGCCCTGGGCGCGGATGTCGGCGGGGACGCGCTCGAGGGCCATGACGGCGGTCGCGCCGGCCTCTTCCGCGATGCGGGCCTGCTCTGCGTCGACGACGTCCATGATGACGCCGCCCTTGAGCATCTCCGCGAGTCCGCGCTTGACGCGGTCGGAGCCGGTGATCGAGGTGCCGGGGGTGCTCGGGGTGCTGCTGCTGTCGCTCATGATGCCGACAGTCTAGTGCTGTGCGGGCCAGCCCTCGGCGACGAGTCGGCGGGTCTCGCCGAGCATCTGCGACATCGACTTCGTCCGGGCGATGATCGGGAAGAAGTTCGCGTCGGACGCCCACCGCGGCACGATGTGCTGGTGCAGGTGCGCGGCGATGCCCGCTCCGGCGACCTCGCCCTGGTTCATGCCGATGTTGAAGCCGTCGCAGTGGGACACCTGCCTGAGCACGCGCATCGCGGTCTGCGTGAGCTCCCCGATCTCGCGCAGCTCGTCCGGGGTCGCCTCGTCGTAGAGCGGGACGTGCCGGTACGGGCAGACGAGCAGGTGGCCGTTGTTGTACGGGAACAGGTTGAGCAGGACGTAGGCGTGCTCGCCGCGCGCGACGATGAGGGCGTCCTCGTCGGTCTTGTGCGGCGCCTCGCAGAACGGGCAGTCGTCGCGGTGGCCGCGGCCCTCGCCCTCGCGGCCGGCGTCGATGTACGCCATCCGGTGCGGGTTCCACAGACGCTGGAAGGCATCCGGGACGGCCGCCGCGGTGGCGGCGTCCCGGATGACCAGGGGGTCCTGCTCGTCGGTCATCAGACCTGCGCGCGCTCGCGGATCGCGGTGAGGATGCGGTCCACAGCCTCGTCCACGGGCACCGCGTTGTCCTGGCGGCCGTCACGGAAGCGGAACGAGACGGCACCGGCGTCACGGTCGTCGCCACCGGCGATGAGCTGGAACGGCACCTTCGCCTTGGTGTGGGTGCGGATCTTCTTCTGCATGCGGTCGTCCGAGTGGTCGACCTCGGCGCGGACGCCGTGGGCGCGGAGCTTCGCGATGACCTCGTCGAGGTAGTCGCCGTACTCGGCCGCGACCGGGATGCCGACGACCTGGACGGGTGACAGCCACGCCGGGAAGGCACCCGCGTAGTGCTCGGTGAGGACCCCGAAGAAGCGCTCGATCGAGCCGAACAGCGCGCGGTGGATCATCACCGGACGCTGGCGGGAGCCGTCGGCCGCGGTGTAGTCGATGCCGAAGCGCTCGGGCAGGTTGAAGTCGAGCTGCACGGTCGACATCTGCCAGGTGCGGCCGATGGCGTCGCGGGCCTGGACCGAGATCTTCGGGCCGTAGAACGCCGCACCGGCGGGGTCCGGCACGAGCTCGAGGCCAGACTCCTCGGCGACCTGACGCAGGGTCTCCGTCGCGACGTCCCAGACCTCGTCGTCGCCGACGTACTTCTCCGGGTCCTTCGTCGACAGCTCGAGGTAGAAGTCGTCGAGGCCGTAGTCGCGCAGGAGCGAGAGCACGAACGCGAGGGTCGTGGTGAGCTCCTCCTTCATCTTCTCCTGCGTGGTGAAGATGTGCGCGTCGTCCTGGGTCAGGCCGCGCACCCGGGTCAGCCCGTGGATCACGCCGGACTTCTCGTTGCGGTACACCGTGCCGAACTCGAACATCCGGAGCGGCAGGTCGCGGTAGGAGCGGGGCTGCGACCGGTACGCCAGGATGTGCATCGGGCAGTTCATCGGCTTGAGGTAGTAGTCGGCACCCTGCCGCGTGACGTTGCCGTCCTCGTCCCTCGCCTCGTCCATGTGCATGGCCGGGAACATGCCGTCCTTGTACCAGCCGAGGTGCCCGGAGGTCTCGAACAGGTCGCCCTTGGTGATGTGGGGCGTGTAGACGAACGAGTAGCCGTTCTCCTCGTGCCGACGGCGCGAGTAGTCCTCCATCTCGCGGCGGATGATGCCGCCCTTCGGGTGGAAGATCGCCAGGCCGGAACCGATCTCGTCGGGGAACGAGAACAGGTCGAGTTCGGCACCGAGCTTGCGGTGGTCGCGCTTGGCGGCTTCCTCGAGGCGCACGAGGTACGCCTTGAGCTGGTCCTTGTCGGGCCAGGCGGTGCCGTAGATGCGCTGCAGCTGCGGGTTCTTCTCGGAGCCGCGCCAGTACGCAGCGGCGACGCGCATGAGCTTGGCGGCGTTGCCGATCCAGCGGGTGTGCGGGACGTGCGGGCCGCGGCAGAGGTCCTGCCAGAGCACCTCGCCCGACTTCGGGTCGACGTTCTCGTACACGGTGAGCTCGCCGGCACCGACTTCGACGCTCTCGCCGGAGTCGCCGTCGGACGCCGCACCCTTGAGGCCGATGAGTTCCTGCTTGTAGGGCTCCCCCGCCATCAGCTCGCGCGCCTGCTCGTCGGTGACGACCACGCGTCGGAAGCGCTGGGCCTGCTTGACGATGCGGTCCATGCCCTTCTCGATCGCCTTGAGGTCTTCGGGGGTGAAGGGCTCGGCGACGTCGAAGTCGTAGTAGAAGCCGTCGGTGACGGGCGGACCGATGCCGAGCTTCGCGTCCGGATTGATCTGCTGCACGGCCTGGGCCAGCACGTGGGCGGCCGAGTGTCGGAGGATGTCGAGCCCGTCCTGTTCCTGCAGGGTGACGGCCTCGGCGGTCTCGCCGGCCTGCACGTCGGCCGCGAGGTCCTTGAGGACACCGTCGACGCGGATCGCGACGATGCCGCGCTCACCGTCGAAGAGCTCGGTGCCGGTCGTGGTCGTCGTCGCGGTCCGGGGCTCGGGTGCCTGGGGAAGCTCGGCGGGCGCGGGTGCGACTGACTCGGTCACGATGATGGGACTCCTCGATCGAAATGGTGCGTCAAGACTAGTGCGAGACGTGCTCGCGTGCGGACGCCGGGGACGCGCCTGTGGAGAGAACGGATGCCGCCCCGACCGCGCGGTTGCCCGCGCTCAGGCCGGGACGGCGCCGAGCGTCGCGACGGGCAGTCGCGGCTCGAGACGCTCGCGCCCGTTCAGGCCGTCGAGCTCGAGCAGGGCGGCGAACCCGATGGCCTGGTAGCCGGCGCGTTCGAGCAGCGTGATGGTCGCCGCGCCGGTCCCCCCGGTGGCCAGGACGTCGTCGACGACGAGCACCCGCGTGCCGGCCGGCAGCTGGCCGGGGCGCAGTTCGAGCTCGGCCTCGCCGTACTCCAGCGCGTACTGCTCGCTGAGGACCTCGCCGGGGAGCTTCCCCGCCTTGCGCACGGTGAGCACGCCGACCTGGTGCTGGGCGGCGATGCCCCCGGCCAGTGCGAAGCCCCGGGCCTCGATGCCGGCGACGGCGTCGAACCCGGCCCCGACCGCGAACGGTGCCGCGAGTGCTTCGCACACGCGGCCGAACGCGACGGCGTCGGAGAACACCGGCGTCACGTCACGGAAGAGCACCCCCGGCTTCGGGAAGTCCGGCACGAGGGCGGTGAGGCGTTCGACGAGTGCAGCAGCGGTTTCGGTCACCCACCAACGGTACGGGAGGCCCGGGGTGCGTCCGGACGCCCCGCACGGTGCGAGGGTGGTCTCCTCGTGCGGGGTCGACCGTTCGCTGCACCGTGCGGGTTCCATCGGACGGTCCGCCGAAGGCGGCTCGGTGCGAGGTCGTTTCCTCGCACCGAGCCGTTCAGTCCGCACGGGCTCCGGAACGACGCACTGTGCGTGCTTGGCGCCGGCGCCGGCGTGACGCCGACGACAGTGCCGGCGACGCAGCGCCGCGGGTCAGCGCCACATCCGCATGGTGGCGCCCTGGGTGATCCAGTCGGCCTCGCGCTGCCGGCGTTCGCGCTCGAGGCGAGCCAGCGTGGCGAGGTCGACCTCGGGCCGCTCCTTGCGGGTGCGTCGGCTCCAGATGATGAGCGACATCCCGACCCGGAGTGCGATGCGGTCGGCGAGTGAGACCCGGCGGCGCACCGCGCGGGTATCGGGTGGACGGGTGGTGGTCTTCGTGGACACGGTGTTCCCCTTCAGGGCACGGCAGAGCTGCCCGGGTCTCGGGCAGACGAATCCGCCCGGGTTGCGGGCAGCAGGAATTGAATGCGTGAGAATGCACTCCGGGAGGGTCCGGAAATGTTCGGACAACGATCGCGGAATGCTCGACGACACCGAGAGCGTCACACTGTCCACCGACATTCTTCCGGCGTCGTCCGCGCAGATCGGGCGGCACGTGTCAACGAGCCGTCGAGCCGTTCAGCGGATGAACGAACCGGTGCTGCGCGGGCCTGATCGGCTCAGCGCACGGTGCCCGGAGGCACGGGTGTCAGGAGAGTGGGACGCTCCGGGTCAGCGGACGCGGAACGGGGTACCGACGCGTCCTCGGATTCCACGGAACGGAGTGGTTGCGGAGATCATCATGGTCGGCCCCCTTTCGGTCTCGAGCTGGCGGAGTCGTCCGGGTCGAATGTTCGACCGTTCGCGACGAGTGAACACTATCGGCACCGCAATTCGGAGCGCAACCCCTTTTCCGGAAAACATCCGGAATTGCATTCCCGAACAGGGTGATCACGGTGCGAGGTTGGTGTTCTCGTGGCGACGAGCAGGCTGCGTGCCGAGTTCCCGTCGCGCACCAGCGCCGGGCCTCCCGGCTGCACCGTGCGCCGCCGGCGGACCGGTGGCAGCCTGCGCGCTCGGTGCGGGATCGCAGGCCTGCACGGTGCGGGCAACCTCGCACCGCGTGACGGAGGACGCACGGTGCGCGGCGGCGCCGGCGCGCTGCGCCCCAACGCGGTCCGTGCACGCCGAGGGCCCGGTACCGAATCGGTACCGGGCCCTCGTGGTCGTGCGACCGGACTAGACCGCCGCGTGCTCCGCGACGCCCGCCGTCAGGGAGTCGCCCTCGACGTCGACCCGCACGGTGTCACCCGCGGTGAGCCCGCCCTCGACCACCAGGGTCGCGATGCGGTCGTCGACCTCGCGCTGGATCAGCCGACGGAGCGGGCGAGCGCCGTACTCCGGCTCGTACCCGTGCTCGGCGAGCCAGTCGACCGCCGCGTCGGACACCGACAGGAGCATGTCCTGTGCGACCAGCCGGAGCGCCGTGTCCTGCAGCAGCAGGGACACGATCGACGCGATCTGAGACCGGTCGAGCTTGCGGAACAGCACGATCTCGTCGATGCGGTTGATGAACTCGGGCCGCATCGCCTCGCGCAGCTTGCCCATCACGCGGGCCCGCAGGTCGTCCTCGGCGTACCCGTCGGTGGCACCGACCGGGGAGAACCCGAGCGCTCCCGAGCGGGAGGCCAGGAACTCCGAGCCGATGTTCGACGTCATGATGACGACGGTGTTCCGGAAGTCGACCGTCCGCCCCTGCCCGTCGGTGAGCCGGCCGTCGTCGAGGACCTGCAGCAGCAGGTTGAAGACGTCCGGGTGGGCCTTCTCGACCTCGTCGAGCAGGATCACCGAGTACGGGTTGCGACGGACACGCTCGGTGAGCTGGCCGGCCTCGTCGTAGCCGACGTACCCGGGAGGGGCACCGACCAGGCGGGAGACGGTGTGGCGTTCGCCGAATTCGCTCATGTCGAAGCGGAGCATGGCGGACTCGTCACCGAACAGCGACGACGCCAGGGCCTTCGCGAGTTCGGTCTTGCCGACACCCGTCGGGCCGAGGAACAGGAAACTGCCCACCGGACGACGCGGGTCGCCCATGCCGGTCCGGCTGCGCCGTACCGCCTTGGCGATCGCCCGCACGGCGTCGTCCTGGCCGACGACGCGGTCGTGCAGCTCGGACTCGAGCGCTGCGAGCCGCGTCTTGTCGGCCGAGCCGAGGCGGGTCACCGGGATCCCGGTGGCACGTGACACCACGGCGGCGATGTCGGCCTCCGTGATCGACGTGTCCGCGGATTCCTGACGGGAGGGGCGGGTTGCGTCCGCCGACGAGGCGGCGGTGATCCGGGCCTCCAGTCCGACGATCTCGTCGCGCAGGTCGGACGCTTCCTCGTAGTGCTCCTCGGCGACCGCACGGTCCTTGCGGGCCGTCAGGTCGGTGACCTGGGCACGCAGTGCCTCGACGTCGACGTCGCCCGACAGGGCGAGGCGACGGCGTGCACCGGCCTGGTCGATGAGGTCGATGGCCTTGTCCGGCAGGTGCCGGTCGGTCACGTAGCGGTGCGAGAGCTCGACGGCGGCGCGGAGTGCCTCGGGCGTGTAGGCGACGCCGTGGTGCTCCTCGTAGCGCGGGGCGAGGCCGGTCAGGATCGCGACGGCGTCCTCGACGTTCGGCTCCCCCACCGTGACGGGCTGGAACCGGCGCTCGAGCGCGGCGTCCTTCTCGATCCGGCGGTACTCGTTGAGTGTCGTCGCGCCGACCAGGTGCAGGTCGCCGCGGGCGAGCCGGGGCTTGAGGATGTTGCCGGCGTCCATCGAGCCGCCCTCGCCGCCGCCACCGGCGCCGACGACGGTGTGGAGCTCGTCGACGAAGACGATGAGCTCGTCGGCGTGCGCCGCGATCTCGTCCATCGCCTTGGTGAGGCGCTCCTCGAAGTCGCCGCGGTAGCGGGTGCCGGAGAGCATGCCGGGCAGGTCGAGCGCGACGACCCGCTTGCCCTGCAGCAGGGCGGGGACGTCACCGTCGACGATGCGCTGGGCGAGGCCCTCGACGATCGCGGTCTTGCCGACGCCGGGCTCACCGATCAGCACCGGGTTGTTCTTGGTACGACGGAGCAGGATCTCGACGGTCTGCTCGATCTCGTCGGCGCGGCCGATCACCGGGTCGACGTGCCCGTCACGGGCGCGCTCGGTGAGGTCGGTGCCGAACTGGTCGAGCGTCGGGGTGTCGCTGTCGGAACCGGACTCGGCCGTTCCGATCGTCGCACCGGTTCCTGGCATGGGGCGCCCCTCTCGTGCTGCTGCCGCGGCCTGCTGGGCGTAGTCCTGCATGACCTGCGGGGTGATCCCGGCGCTGGCGAGCAGCTGGCCGGTCACGGTCTCCTGGTCCATCACGAGCGCGAAGAAGACGTGCTCGGGGTCGGTGTAGGTGCTGCCGAAGCCCCGCGCTGCCTGCGTCGCCTCGACGAGGATGCGCTGGGCGGTGCCGGTCAGTGCCGGGCGGCCGGTCTGCTCGGCCAGCGGCTCGTGCGCCATCGGCAGGCGCTGCTCGATCTCCTCGGCGAGTCGCTGAGGGTCGACCCCGGCGGAACGCACGACGGCGTCGAACGGTTCGGTGCGGACGAGCACCTGCAGGATGTGCAGTGCGTCGATCTCGCGCTGCCCCTGCGCGACCGCGTACTCGGCGGTGTGCTGGAGCAGCTCGTGGGTCCGGCGGCTGAGCAGCCGGGTGATGTCGACCGGTCGACCGAACGCGCGGACGCGCTGCTGGTCACCGGTGCGCTGTGCCGCGAGCAGGCGGGCGAGGAACTCGTCGAACGAGTCGTTGCCGCCGGTCGGGCCGAACGTCTCTGGCAAAGGGACCTCCTGGGGAACTTGAGTGCCTTCGACTCAATGCAACGCAGGAGGGCCCGGGTCATTCCCGGGTGCCGAAAAAACTTGCGGCGACCCGACTCAGGTCCGCGCGATGGGTGCTGCGACCGCCTCGGTGATCCGCGCGAGGTCCGTCGGTGCCACCTCGACGTCGAAGCCTCGACGTCCGCCGGACACGAAGATGCTCGCGTACGACAGCGCCGACTCGTCGAGCACGGTGCGGAGCCGGGTCTTCTGGCCGACCGGGCTGATCCCGCCGACCACGTAGCCCGTGCGCTTCTCGGCGAGGGCGGGATCGGCCAGCGTCGCCTTCTTGCCCCCGACGGCTGCGGCGATCGCCTTGAGGTCGAGCCGGTTCGCCACCGGCACGATCGCGACGGCGAGGGTGCCGTCGACGGAGACGACGAGGGTCTTGAAGACCTGCTCCTCGCGCAGCCCGAGGGCGGCGGCCGCCTCTTCTCCGAAGTTGGTGGCGCTCTCGTGGTGCTCGTACACATGCGGCGTGTACGGGACCCCGGCCGCCTCGAGCGCGACGGTCGCTGGGGTGCTCGGCGAACCTGCGGTCATGCCGTGATCCTCCCCCGCCGCACCTTCCGGTCCTCGACGGCACGCGGGCGTTACGCTGAACGGACCATGACCGCCGTCCTGCTGCTGCTCCGCGCCACCGCCGCGCTGGTGCTCGGCGACCCGGCCGCCGGGGTGCTGCCCCTGCTGGCCGTTGCGGCACTCGGGCTGACCGCGGTCGCCGTGGCCGTCGTCGTCGCCCGGCTGCTCGTCGCGGTGCTGGCAGCCGTCCTCGGGGTCGGATCGGCGTCCGTGTCGGACCGGTCGGCGGTACCCGACCTGGTCACCCGGATCGGGTGGAGCCACCCCGACGCCGACGGCCACGTCCGCTCACGGGCACCGGGGGTCGCGACCCCGGCCTGACCACCGACCGGTGGCCGGGCCGCTCGCGCACCCCGCTGACCCACCACCGATCGGAACCGTCATGGACCTGTCCACCCTGCCCCTCATCGGCCCGCTGCTGCACGGCGGCGCTGACCTCGTCACCGCCCTCACCGCGGCGCTCTCCCCCGTCGCCGGCTCGTTCGCCGCGGCGATCGCCGTCGTGCTCCTCACCCTGGCCGTCCGCCTGGTGCTCGTCCCGCTGTCCGTGCTGCAGGTGCGGGCCGAGCGGGACCGCCGGCGCCTCGCACCACAGCTCGCGGCGCTGCGGAAGCGGTACGGCCGCGACACCCAGCGCCTGCAGCGAGCGGTGCAGCAGCTGTACACCGACGAGAAGGTCTCGCCGCTGGCCGGCTGCCTGCCCGTCCTGGCGCAGGCACCCGTGGTGTCGCTCGTCTACGCCCTGTTCACGCACGCCTCGATCGACGGCACCACGAACGCCCTGCTGGAGGCGACGCTCGTCGGGGTCCCGCTCGGCCACTCGCTCGTCGTCACGCTCACGTCGCCGCTGTGGGTGCACGCCTGGGTGGTGCTGGTCCTGCTGGCGGTACTGGCGGTCGTCGTCGAGCTCAGCCGCCGGTCGAACGCGCACTGGAACCCGGTGCCGGCACCGGAACCGGGCGTCCCCGGCGCCGCCGCAACCGCCGCCGTGGGTCGGTACGTGCCGTTCGTCACGGTCGTGTTCGCGGCGATCGCACCGCTGGCCGCCGCGCTCTACGTCGTGACGAGTGCGACCTGGACGTACGGCGAACGCGCCGTGCTGCGACGCGTGGTCCGCTAGCCGCCCTGGCCCTCCTGCTGCGGTCCCTGGTCGACCGGGTCGTACTCGGTACCGCGGCCCTGCTCCTCGTCGGCGGTCGGCACGTGACGTTCCGTGCCGGCGCCGCCGGGGCTGGTCGCGACGTAGTCGGCCTCGCCGGACTGGGTGTCGTGGCTCAGCGGTTCGAGGGTCTCGGCGTCGGCGTCGTGCTGCGGCATGGGATCGGTGCTCATGCACCACGCCTACTCCCTCGTTCTGGGTGCGCGCGCACGGCTCGGCGGTGCCACGATGGACCTGTCCACGCGACCGGCAGAGCGGGAGTGCGCATGGCCCACGACGACGTGGCAGCGGAACGGGCACGGCTCGAGGCCGTCGCCTGGGGAGCAGGATCCAGCCCGGCGGACGCGGCGCGCGCCCGGATCGCCCTGCAGGACCTGGAACGCGGACGACGACCCCGCGTGCGTGCGGGGTCGACGGCGCGGGATCCACTGCCGGGAGGCCCGGGTCCGGTCCGGACGTCGGTCCCGTCCGCGACGCGGTCGGGTCCAGGGCCCGCGCCGGTGCCCGTGTCTTCGCCCGCTGACGCGGCGGTCGTGTCCTCGCCCGCCAGTTCGGCGGCGGTGCCTGCCGGAGCCGACGTGTCGGAGGCGACCGGCGGCGGTGGGGACGACCACGTCTCCGACGCGAGGGGCGGCGGCGGGGAGGAGCCGGGCCTCCAAGCTGAGCCGACCGGACGGAGCCGGTGGCGTCGGTGGCTGTGGACGGAACGGCCACGGGCCTGGATCGCGGGCGGCGCGGCTGCGGCGGTGGGCGTCGCGTTCGCCGCCGGGACCCTCGTCGGGACCGCGCGACCGGACGTCGCCGCAGCACCGAGCGTCACGCCGACGGCGGGGACGATCACGCTCGAACAGCTGCTCGACGTCCCGCAGACGTACGCCGACCAGCTGCCGGGGCCGGTCGCTGCGCCGGTGAGTCTCCACACGACGCGACTGGTCTTCACGAACCGGGCGCTCGACGGCGGGACCGCCGAGACGCCCTGGAACGTCTGGGCCGGCATCGGGACGGACCGGTCGACGATCTGCCTGGTGGCGACGGCGGACCGCATCGAGTCGTCGACGGCGTGCTTCCCGCGGCAGGCGGCGCTGCACGGGTCGGTGTCGATGTCGGCGCAGTCCAGGAGCGGCACGTTGACGATCGAGCTGCGCGGCGGCGGGGTCCAGGGCCGGGTGACGAACGAGTACTGAGCGGCGACGGCGTAGCTGAGTGTTTCGTTGGAGCGCTCCGATGTATTTGCCGGATGCCCTCGCGAGAGTCGTTCCATCGTGCAACACTGGATGAGCGCACTCGTCGTGGAGTCGTACCCACATCATCCACATCCGCCAGCGAGCGCGCCCCGCAGACCCTCCCGGTCACCGCCGTCAGAACGATCGGCATCGTCGCGCGCTCCACCGTGCCTCGGAGGAGGTCAGCAGCGTGTCCACCAACACCACCACCTCGGCCGTGTCGACCCACACGCGGCCGATCACCGTCACCAGTCAGTCCATCGTCGGCATCGCCGTGCTCGGACTGGCCACGTTCTTCGCCATCACCACCGAGCTCATGCCCGTCGGGCTGCTCGGCACGATGAGCGCCGACCTCGGCGTGACCGAGGCCACCATGGGCATCGTCATCACCGTGTACGCCGCGGCCGTCGCGCTCCTCGCGCTGCCGCTCACCGCGTTCACCGCGAAGCTGCCCCGCAAGACCGTGCTCGTCGCCACGCTCGTCGGCTACACTGTGTCGAACCTGATGGTCGCACTCGCCCCGTCCTTCGCGGTCGTCTGCGCCGGACGCGTCGTCGGCGGCATCGCGCACGCGCTGTTCTTCTCGGTCGCCTCGGCGTACGCCACCCGGATCGTGCCGCCGCGGCTGGCCGGCCGGGCGATCGCCTTCGTGTACTCGGGCAGCTCGCTCGGGTTCGTGCTCGGCGTGCCGGTCGCGACCTGGGTCGCGCAGCACATCGGCTGGCGCCAGGCCGTGTTCTCTGTCGGTGTCGCAGCGGCGGCACTCGCGGTCGTCGCCCTGCTGTTCCTGCCCGCCGTCCGCGGTGCCTCGTCGCCGCACATCGGGTCGCCGAAGGCCTGGGCGCGCACCGGACTGCTGTCCGTCGTGATCGCCGACATGCTCCTGTTCGGCGGGCACTACGTCGTCTACACCTACATCGGGCCGTACGCGATCGACGCCGGGCTCGACGCCGGAATGGTCAGCGGGGCGCTGCTCGTGCTCGGTGGCACCGGTGTCGTCGGGCTCTGGCTCGCCGGCATGTTCGTCGACCGTGCGCCCCGGCAGACGCTCATCGCCTCGGTCGCCGTGATGGCCGTGGCCTTCGCGACGATGCCGTTCGTGCACGGCTCCCTGATCGGGACGATGGTCGTCGCGGGCGTCTGGATGGCCGCGAACGGCACGACCGGCACGCTCTTCATGGCCGCGGCGATCCGTGCCGGGGGCGTCTCCCCCGACATCGCCGGCGCGCTGGTCAACGGGGCCACGAACATCGGCATCGCCGGCGGGGCGGCGTTCGGTGGGCAGGCCCTCGGGATCGTCGGGCTGCAGTACCTGCCGTTCGCCGGTGCCGCGGTGCTGATCGGGGCGCTCGGGGTCGTCGTGCTGGCGCGCCGTGGGTTCCCGGTGCACACGCACACGCAGGAGCACCTGTCGACGTCGTCCATCGAGGCCATCACGTCGTCGCTCGCGGTCGTCACCACGTCGGTGCCGGTCGTCGGGCGGGCGATCCAGACGGTCACGGGGTCGATCGGCGTCGCCACGGGTTCGGTGCGGCGGCCGCGGACGCGCTAGGGGCTGCACGAGCGCCGGCGCGGATCACGGGCGCGGTCGCCGAGTGGTCAGGACATGCCGTCGGCAGGGCGGCGGGGTCGCACGAACTGTCGTTTGCGAGCTCGTCTGGCGACGGTTCGTGACCCCTC
>NZ_CAJCKD010000006.1:0-112462 GCF_903970855.1 Curtobacterium sp. ME12 | reverse complement strand
CTCGACGACGGCCACCACCTGCTGCGTGCCGACCGGACCGATGCCTGCGACGCCGGCGCGTCCGACACCGTCGACGCCCTCGATCCGCTGCTCCGGCCCCACCGGCGTGACGACCCCGTCCGGGGTGGTGAGCACGTGCTGCAGCCGGCCCTCGACCCAGATCCGTCCCGCGGCGTCCAGGTGCCCGACGTCCCCGGTGCGGTGCCCGCGCGGGTCGTCGACGCCGAGGCGCGAGACCCGGTCGGTGCGCCAGAGCCGGTCGTAGTGGTCGCGCACGTGTGGTGCCGCGACGACGATCTCGCCGGTGACCCCGGGCTCGTCCGTCAGGGCTCCGGTCGAGCGCCCGGAATCGTCGAGCGGCGCGATGCGGACGCGGACGTTCGCTGCCGGCACCCCCACGCAGATCCCCTCGTCGTCGGACCGCCCGGCGGCTCGGACCCCGTCGAGGTCGACGTCCGTCATGAGCAGCCCCTCGGTCATGCCGTAGGGGGTGTGCGCGCTGGCGTTCGGCATCAGCTCGGTCGCCGCGGTCAGCAGCGCAGCCGAGACGGGAGCCCCGGCCGACAGGAACAGCCGCACGCCCCGCAGTGCCCGGCGGTCGGCGTCGGTGAGTTCCGAAGCGGTCGCGACGACGTTCGCAAGGGCCGCCGGCGACAGGAACACCACGGTGGCGTCAGCCGCGGCGACCGAGGCCGCGACCGCCTTCGCCGTCAGGGTGCGCGGCGCGGTGACGTCCATGTCGGGCGCGACCGACCGGGCGCCGAGGGCCGGGCCGAGCAGCGCGAACGGTGCGAAACCGGCGACGAGCCCGGTGCCGACACCGACGTCGTACTGGGTGGCCAGGGCGTCCCGGACGGCACTGAGCTGCCCGTGCGTGTACACGACGCCCTTCGCCGGGCCGGTCGATCCCGAGGTGAAGAGCACGGCAGCGGGCGCGTCAGACGACGGGGCCGCCGGCAGCGCGGTGCCGTGGGCGAGACGGCGGGCGCCGCGGCGGGCGACGTCGACGAGCGTGTGCTCCACCCGCAGTGCCTTCCGGGCCGGCGCGGGCAACGAGACCGTCGCGATGCGTCGCCCCGGCCAGCCGAGCGCACGCGCGGCACCGAGCCCGGGCAGCGCGCCGATGATCCAGTCCGGTCGGGCTCCGCGGACAGCCCGGGTCAGGCCGCCGAGTCCGAGTCCGGCGTCCGCGACGACGACGACCGCCCCGATCCGCACGCAGGCGTACAGGGCGGCGGTCAGGTCGGCGCCGGGGGTCACCAGGAGCGAGACACGGTCGCCGCTCCGGACGCCCAGGTCGTCGAGTCCTGCGGCGATCTCGTCGACCCGTCGGGCGAGCAGCCGCCACGTGATCGTGCGGGGGCCGCCGGCGGCGGCCATCTCGACCAGCGCGGGTTCGTCGCGCTCGCGCAGTTCGTCGAGCCGCGCCCAGAGCGGCGGGGTCGCCTGTGCGGGCGGTCCCGGGTCCACGGCGGAATGGAGGCCCGTGGGGGCCTGGGCAGGACGGCCACCGTCCGGCAGGCGGTCACCGAGCCAGTCGAACACCGCGCCCGCCACGTCGGCGTCCTCGGGCAGCAGGTGCCCGGCGCCCTCGAACCTATGGACGTCGGCGTGCGGCACGCGTTCGGTCAGGTCATCGAGGTAGCGCTCGAGGAACACCGGGTCGCGCGGACCCCAGAGCAGGAGCACCGGCACGTCGAGCGCGGCGACACCGGCGGCGATGCGGTCGAGTTCTGGGGCGCTCCGGTGCCGGGCGTCGACGGGGATGTCCGCGACGAAGCCGCCGATGCCCCCGCGTCGGGCGGCACCGCGGTAGGGCGCCCGGTAGCCGTCGGCCGTGGCACGGTCGAGCTTCGGGTGCGCGATGGCCAGGGTGGTCTCGAGGAACGCCGGGGTCACGACCGTCGCGCGGCCGAGCATCCCCGGGCCGAGGGCGAGCCGCAGCGGTGCCGGGATCGGGGCGTCGTCGGGCTGGTGCACGGCGGTGTTGCACGTCATCGCGGCGGCCAGGACGTCCGGGTGGTCGACCGCCCACCCGAGCGACACCACACCACCCCAGTCGTGGCCGAGGGTGACGACCGGTCCGGTCAGCCCGAGTTCGTCGGTCAAGGCCCCGAGGTCTGCGACACGCTGCGCCAGTCCGCGCTCGACGCCGGTGCGCTCCGAGAACCCCATGTCGAGCTGGTCGACGGCGACCACGCGCCAGGCCGGACCGCCGGCCTGGGCGACCTCGAGCGAGGTGCGGAGCACCGACCGCCACAGGTACGACCAGGTCGGGTTGCCGTGCACGCACAGGATCGTGCCGACCGGTTCCACACCGAGCGCGGCCAGGGCGCCGGCCGTGTCGAGGAGGTGCCACGTGCGCGCGGCGCGATCCGTTCCTCCTGAGCGATCACCGGACCACTCGGGGACCGTGACCAGACGCGACCACGCCGGGTCGAGGCCGGGCAGGGAGGGCGGCTGCGTCGCCGGAGCCGTGCTCGCGGCGACGCGGGGCAGCCGGGACCTCACCAGTGGAGTTCCATCATCGCCGTGTTGATGCCGGAACCGACGCCACCCAGGAACACGCGGTCACCGCGACGGATGCCGCCGGAAGCGACCTCGTCGGCCAGGGTGATCGGGATCGACGCGGGACCGACGTTGCCGAAGCGCTGGTAGGTGGTGGGGACCTTGTCGCGCGGGATGCCGATCGCCTCGACGAAGGCGTTGGTGTGCACGTCGGAGACCTGGTGCAGCACGTAGCGGTCCATGTTCGCCCAGTCGAAGTGGGCGCGGGCCTCGGTCCAGGCGGCGACGACGAGCTCCATGCCGCCCTTGAGCAGCATCTTCGCGTCCGTGAACATGCCGTCGACGCTGCCGACGCACAGGTCGTACCACTGGGTCGCCGCGCGGGTGACGCCGCCGACGATCCGGTGGCCCTCGGGGTGCAGGTCCGCCGGGCCGAGCACGGCCGCAGCAGCGCCGGACCCGAGGGTCAGGCTGGCGAACTCGCTCATGAAGTCCTTGCGGTTCCGGCCGCCCTGGTTCAGGCGGTCGATGGTGTTGAGCTGCACCTGGTCGGCGTCCTCGCCGTCGACGACGAGCGCGTACTTGATCTGCCCGGAGTCGATCATGCCCGCGGCGACGCTCATGGCGTTGACGAACCCGAGGCAGGCGTTCGCGATGTCGAAGTTGATCGCCGACGACGGCAGGCCGAGCCCGTGGTGCAACCGCACGGCGACGCTCGGCTCCAGGTGCGGGCGCGTCACCGAGGTGTTGATGAGCAGCCCGATCTCGTCGGGACGGACACCGGCCTCGGCCATCGCGCGACGTCCGGCGTCGATCGCGGCGTCCTGGAAGGTCTGCCCTTCGCCCCAGTTGCGACGCTCGATGACCCCGGCGACACGCTCGAGCAGCCCCATCGGCAGACGGAGCCGACGGAGGACCCCGCGGAGCTTGGCCTCGATGTCGGCCGAGGTCGTCACACGCTCCGCCGTGGTGGTCGCCACGGAGAGCAGTGAGACGTTCCGGTGCTTCGCCGTGGCGTTGCCGGGCTGCTCCGGTTCACTGCTCGATGCCTGGTCGACCGGCCGTTCCGTCATGATCGTCACCGACACATACTTCCGCATCTGGCCTGTGTGCGCGATCCGGATGCGCTGGACGGCTCCGGATCAGACGTCCTTCGGCAGCTTCCGCACCTTTGCTCGCCGCTTGCGGCGCTCGGGGATCATCGACCGCATCTCCTCGAGCTTGCCGAAGCAGAGCAGCCGGTCGCCCGGTTCGAGGGCGACGCCGCTGCGCGGGTTCGGGATGACGTTCGAGCCGCGGTGCAGCGTGAGGACCGTGATGTCCCGGTCCCAGAGCCCGGACTCCTTGATCGTCTTGCCGACCAGGTCGGCGTTCGTGTGCACGAGGAGCTCGGCGACGCCGTAGCCCGTCGAGACGGACAGTCGCTGGCGGACGTCGATCTCGGGGAACGCGACCTGGTTCGCGATGAAGTCGACGACGGCACCGGCGATGTCGAGGCTGGTGGCACGCTCGACGCCCTCGAGCCCTGGCGACGAGTTGACCTCCATCACGAGGGGCCCGTCGTTGCCCTCGAGCATGTCGACGCCGGCGACCTTGAGTCCCATGATCTGCGCCGAGCGCACGGCCACGGCCTCGTACTCGGGCGAGAGCGTGACCTTCTCGACGGTGCCGCCGCGGTGCACGTTCGAGCGGAACTCGTCACCCGAGGCGGTCCGGCGCATCGCCGCCACCACCCGGTCACCGACGACGAGGGCCCGGATGTCACGACCGCGGCTCTCGGCGATGAACCGCTGGATCAGGACGTTCTGCTTGGTGGAGTGCAGGGTCTCGACGATCGACTCGGCCACCTTCGCCTCGGGTGCCAGGATCACGCCGATGCCCTGCGTGCCCTCGAGGAGCTTGATGACGACGGGCGCGCCACCGACCCGTTCGATCGCGCCGCGCACGTCGTTGCGGCCGGCCACGAAGGTCGTCGCCGGCATGCCGATGTCGTGCCGCGACAGGATCTGGTTGGCCCGCAGCTTGTCGCGCGAGTTCGTGATGCCGTTCGCCGTGTTCGGCGTGTAGACGTCCATCTGCTCGAACTGGCGCACCACGGCGGTGCCGTAGTAGGTGATCGAATTGCCGATGCGCGGCAGCACCGCGTCGTAGTCGCTCAGCAGCTTGCCGCGGTAGAGCAGGTCCGGGTCGTCACCGGACAGGTCGATCGCGAAGCGCAGGGTGTTGAGCACCTTGACCTCGTGGCCGCGGTCGAGTGCCGCTGCGCGGAGGCGCTGGGTCGAGTACGCCTGGGGCGCGCGCGACAGGATGGCGAGTTTCATCGAGGGGTTCTCCGCTGGGTCGGATCGACGGCGACGCCCCATCAAAGCATGCGGACGTGGCCACGGAGCATGCGACAGGATGGGCACATGGCGCGAGCTCCGAAGTCCTCCGACAGCGGGCTCGTCGTCGCCGGGTGGCGGGAGTGGGCGGGACTGCCGGACCTCGGCGTGCCGTGGATCAAGGTGAAGCTCGACACCGGCGCCCGGAGCTCCGCGTTGCACGCCTTCGACCTCGAGGAACTGCCCGGCGAGCGGGTCCGGTTCTCGCTGCACCCCTGGCAGGACACCGATGCCGACGCCTCCACCATCGAGTGCGACGTGCACGACCGGCGGATCGTGCGCAGCTCGACCGGACACACCCAGGAGCGCATCGTCGTCCGCACGCGGATCGCGTTGGCCGGGCAGGTCGTCGAGTCCGAGGTCACCTTGAGCAACCGGGACCAGATGGGGTTCCGGATGCTCGTCGGTCGCGAGGCGCTCCGGCAGGGCTTCCTCGTCGATCCTGCGCGGTCCTTCATGGCCGGGCGGGCTCCGAAGGAGATCCGGCGCCGCAACCGCGGACGCGCCTGAGCGCTCCTGGTCGCGCGACGCGGGCCGTGGGGTGACCGGTCGACGGCCTGGAGGCGCGGTGCGGGGCTGCCACGGGCCTCCCGTCCGCCTCGACGCGCGTCTCGGGCGTTGCCCGGGTCAGCGACCCAGGTGGCGGCCGAGGAAGGCGAGCTGCTGGGGCGCCAGACGGCGCCAGTAGCCGTGCGTGTGGGCGCCGGGTGCGAAGCCCCCGGCCGGAGGCGTGTCGAAGCCGTCGACGTAGGCGTGCACCGCCGGCGCGAACCCGTCACCGTTGCCGCAGTCGACGCGGACGGCGACGCCATCGAGCGCGCGCTGCCGGCCGAGGACGGTGTTCGCGCGGAAGTCGGCAGCATCGTCGAAGGCGCCCCGGGCGGTGTCGGCGGCCGACTTCCAGAGCGCCGGGCTGATGGCCGAGACGGCTCGGACGCGCTCGGCACCGAGGACCCCGCCGAGCCGGAGCGCTCCGAAGCCACCCATCGAGTAGCCGGTCAGGGCGAGGCGGTCCGTGTCGAATCCGCGGCGGGCGATCAGGGGCAGGAACTCGTCGACGACCATCGCGGCGGGATCGTCCCCGTCGGCTCGTGGGTGCCAGTAGCGGTTGCCGCCGTCGATCGAGGCGATCGCGAACGGAGCTCCGCCGTCGGCGACGTGCGCCGCGAGGAACCGGTCGTAGCCCAGGCTCCGCCCGAAGAACGAGGTGTGGTCGTCGCCGTAGCCGTGCAGGGCGACCGCAACCGGCAAGGGGGCGTCCGACGCCGGGGCCGCGATGGTCCAGCCGACGGTGCGGCCGTTCCGCGCCGCCGACACGAAGGTGCCGGAGGTGGTGGGGACGGGCTCGACGTCGGGGACCGTGCCGTCGGTGCCGTCCAGACCGAGGACCCGGTACAGGGTGGAGCGTCCGGGCAGCAGGCTCAGGTTGATCGCCTCGGCCACGGCTCCCGCGGCGACGACGCCCGTGCCACCGATCAGCAGGGAACGCCGCGTGATCGTGGCAGCACGCGATCGGGTCATGGGGTGGGCGCCGTTCCGTCTGCGGTGTCTCCGTCTGGGGTGTCTCCGTCTGGGGTGTGTTCACGGATGAGGGCCGCGGCGACGGACCGTGCCGTCGTCGTGTCGAGCGCGGGATCGCGCAACCGCATCGCAAGGGAACCGGAGACGATGAGGAGCAGCTGGTCGGCGAGGGCGTCGGCACGCGGACCGACCACCGGCACCGCCTGTGCCAGGAGCCGCTGGCGCAACGTGGTGGTCTCGAGGTCCAGCACCTGTCGGACCTCGGCGGGGGCGTCGGCGTACTCGGCGGCGGTGCCGAGGAAGGCGCACCAGCGGGAGCCCGTGGGCGTCGAGCGGTAGTCGTCGAGGGCGTCGAACACCGCCAGGAGTCGGCCCAGGTCGTCCCGTTCGGCGGCGACCGCACGGTCCCAGGTGGCGATCCAGTCCTCGTGGCGACGGGTGAGGGCCGCGGCGACGAGCGACTCCTTGCTCGCGTAGCCGCGGTACAGCGTGGCCGTCGAGACCCCGGCCCGTTCCAGGACGGCGTCGATCGGGGTGGCGGCGATGCCCTGTGAGAAGAAGAGCTCCTCGGCGGCGTCGAGCAGCCGTTGCTCGGTCCCTGGGCGCATCACCATGAGAGCACCCTAGGCTCTGAAAAGTGAAACGATCGTTTTCGTTACGACACCGACTGCTCCTCGTGAGCGGACTCGGCCTGATCGCCGCCACCTACGGGCTGGTGCGCCTGGCGTACGGGCTGTTCCTGCCCGACGTGCAGCGCGACCTGGGGCTCCGGTCCGACGCCGCCGGGTGGGTCTCGTCGGGCGCCTCGGCGATGTACTGCGTCGGTGCGGTCGCCGGCTTCCTGCTCGCCGCACGGATGCCCCGGGCGCTCGTCGCGGTCTCGACCCTGGTGGCGGGGGTCGGTGCGATCGCCATGGCGGCGGCCGGCGGCTCGCTGGCGTTCGGCATCAGCGCCGTGGTCGCGTCGGCGGGTGCCGGACTCGCGTCCCCCGCCCTCGTCCGGATCGTCGCCGAGCAGGTGCCGTCGGCGCTGCTCGGTCGAGCGCAGGCGATCGTGAACGCCGGCACCGGCCCCGGGCTCGTGGGCGCCGGGGTGCTCGCACTCGTGCTGCTGCCCGACTGGCGGACGGCCTGGGCGGTGTCCGGGGTGTTCGCCCTGGCCGTCGGAGCACTGCTGCTCGTGGTGTCCTGCGGCGGGGCTGCCGCGTCCCGGGCACCACTGCCCGGCGCTCCGTGGTTCACGGCACACCGAGGGGTCCTCCTGCTGGCGCTGCTGTTCGGGGCAGGCTCCGCCGTCGTCTGGACCTACGGACGTTCGGCGCTGGTGGAGGCCGGCGCGTCGGTCGTCGTCTCGGTGTCGGCCTGGATCGCGCTCGGGATCGGCGGAGCGGCCGTCGTCATGACCGCCCGGTGGACGAACGGATTGCGCGCCCGGACGCTCTGGGCGGTCACGGCGGGGTCGGTCGCCGTCGCCGTCGTGGTGCTGGGGGCAGCGCCGCAGTCGACGGTCGCGGCGCTGCTGGCGTGTGTCGTGTTCGGCTGGGGCTACACGGCGGCGACCGGGGCGCTGATCGCGTGGACGACCGAGATCGATGCCGAGCGGTCGTCGGCGGGCACGTCGATGCTGTTCGTCGCACTCGTGCTCGGGCAGGCTGTCGGTGCGGCGGGTGCCGGAGCGCTCGTCGGTGCGATCGGGTTCGTCGCGACGTTCGTGGTCGGGGCAGGCGTGACCGCGGCGAGCGCCGTGCCCGCGGTGGTCCGAATCAGCTCCCGGTCACCGCAGTTCTGTGACGATCCGTGACACACCGGCGACCGGTGCCGAGTGCTCCGTGCCTACGCTCCGTGCGGGCGGCGACCCGGCCGACCACGACCATGGAGTAACCGATGCCCCAGGAAACCATCGCTCGTCGCGTCGACGAGTTCAACGTCGGCTTCACCGCCCAGATCGGTCCCGAGCTCAGCACCGTCTTCGATCGCGAACAGGCAGACCTCCGTGCCGCCGGGGTCCCCGTCGCGGCGCTCGGGGAGGGCGACAGCGCGCCAGATGCGGAACTGCTCGACGCGACCGGTTCCGCCACCAGCCTGCGACAGATCCGAGGCGGCGCACCGACCGTGCTCGTGTTCTACCGCGGCGCCTGGTGCCCGTACTGCAACCTGACCCTCCGCACCTACCAGCAGGAGCTGCTCCCGGCGCTGCAGGACCGGGGCGCGCAGCTCGTCGCCGTCTCACCGCAGACCCCGGAGGGCACCGAACAGGCGATCGCGAACGGCGAGCTCGCGTTCCCGGTCCTGTCCGACCCGGAGAACGCGCTCGCGGGCCGGTTCGGCGTCGTGACGGCGCCGAGCACCGAAGCGCGAGCAGCACACGCGCAGCTCGGCTTCGACGTCGCTGACAGCAACGCGGACGGCACCGCGGCGATCCCGTTCCCGTCCGTCTTCGTCATCGACGAAGACGGTGTCGTGCGGTTCGCGGACGTGCACGTCGACTACACGAGTCGGACCGAGGTCGCGACGGTCCTCGACGCCCTCGACTCCCTCGACTCCCTCGACTCCCTGGAGGTCGAGCGCACCCAGTAGCGTTTCCTGCATGGGGACGACGGCGGAGTGGTCGCGACTGCCGGTGGGGCGGGACGAGTACCGGCAGGACACGGTGCTCGCAGTCGTGCTGGCCGGCGGGCTCGCCGTCACGACGTTCCTGTACGGGTCGGCCGGTACGTACGGTGACGACCAGGCCGCGTGGTGGGTCTCCGCGCTGATGATCGTCGCGAACGCAGCCCCGATCGCGTTCCGCCGCCGGTTCCCGATGTCGGTGGCCCTGGTGTCGGCGGTGGCGTTCGCCGCGACGCAGCTGCTCCAGGTGCCCGAGGTCTTCCTCGTCAACTTCACGCTCTTCATCGCGCTGTACACGGTGGGTGCGTGGTGCTCCGACCGGGTGCGGGCCGAAGCAGTGCGCTGGGTCGTCATCGGCGGGATGTTCGCGTGGCTGTTCGTCGCGATCTCGTTCGGGTGGGCGTCGCCGAACGCGCTGCCGAACGACACAGACTCCCCCGTGGCGCCCTACGTGGCGATCTCGCTGCTCAACATCGTCATCAACGTGATCTACTTCGGCGCCGCCTGGTACGCCGGCAACCGTGCCTGGGCCTCCGCGGTCGCACGGCACCAGCTCGCCGAACGCACCGCCGAACTCGCCGCCGAGCGGGAGCGGTCCGCGGCACAGGCCGTCACGATCGAGCGGGTCCGGATCGCCCGCGAACTGCACGACGTGGTCGCTCACCACGTCTCGCTGATGGGCGTGCAAGCGGGTGCTGCACGGCGCGTGATCGACCGCGACCCGGCTCAGGCAACCGCTTCGCTCGGGGTGGTCGAGGAGAGCGCCCGCACCGCGGTGGAGGAACTCCGACGGATGGTCGGCACCCTGCGCTCCGACGACGACGCGGACGGCCTCGGGACACCGCATGGCGACGGCCCGAGCACCGAGGGCATCACCCGGATCGCCGAACTGGCCGAGTCCGCCCGGGTGGCGGGCCACCCCGCCGAGTACGTCGTCGTGGGCGACGAGCGCCCGGTACCGCCGACGGTGGCCGCGGTGGCGTACCGGATCGTGCAGGAAGCGGTGACGAACATCCTCAAGCACGCCGGACCGACCGCCCGCGCCGACGTCCGGCTGCGGTACCTGGACGACGGCGTCGAGGTGGAGGTCACGGACGACGGGCTCGGTGCCCGTGCCGCCCGGAGCACCTCCGGCAGCGGCCTCGGACACGTCGGGATGCGGGAACGCGTCGCCGCCGTGGACGGACGGATCGAGATCGGGCCACGAGCCCGAGGAGGTTACCTGGTGCGGGCATGGCTGCCGACGACGTGAACGCGACGACCGACCTGACCATCGTGCTGGTCGACGACCAGGAGCTCGTCCGCGCCGGGTTCCGCGTGATCCTGGAGTCCGAGCCCGGGTTCCGGGTCGTCGGCGAGGCCGCGGACGGCGCAGGGGCGGTCGAGGCCGTGCAGCAGCTCCGTCCGGACGTGGTCTGCCTCGACGTGCAGATGCCCGGCGTCGACGGGCTCGAGGCGGCACGACGGATCGCGGCACTGCCGGACCCACCGGCGGTGCTCATCCTCACCACGTTCGACAGCGACGACGCGCTGTTCCAAGCGCTCGAGGCGGGGGCGAGCGGGTTCCTGCTGAAGAACGCCTCCCCCGAGCGGCTGATCGACGCGGTGCGGACCGTCGCCGCCGGGGACGCCCTGCTCGCGCCGGACGTCACGCGCCGGGTGATCAGCCGGGCGACGGCGTCCGCTGCGGCCCAGCCCTCGGCGACCACCACCGCGACGACTGCGACGACCGACACGACGACCACGACGGGCGACGACGCACTCGCCGCGGCCGGGCTCACCGAGCGGGAGACCGAGGTGCTGCGACTGCTCGCCCGCGGCCTGAGCAACGCGGAGATCGCCGCCGAGCTCTACGTCGGGGACGCCACCGTGAAGACCCACGTGTCGAACGTGCTCCAGAAACTCGCACTGCGCGACCGGATCCAGGCCGTCGTCTGGGCGTTCGAGCACGGCGTCGCCGGCTGACCGGACCGGACCGACGCGCGCTCCTCCCCCACGTGGTGGAGCCGACCACCCACCGAAGTCCCGCCTGGCGGCGGAGGCGGGGCGTGCCTCCCGGCCAATAGCGTCGGACGCAGCGACGACCAGCGTCGCGACGAAGGGGAACGACATGCTCACCATCGAAGGGGTGACCAAGCACTTCGGCGACCGCCGCGTGCTCGACGACGTGGGGTTCACGGTCGGCAGCGGCCGCCTCACCGGCTTCGTCGGCGGCAACGGTGCCGGCAAGACCACCACCATGCGCATCATGCTCGGCGTGCTCCAGGCCGACGCCGGCTCGGTCTCGATCGACGGCACCGCGGTCCGTCCCGCCGACCGCCGCCGCTTCGGCTACATGCCCGAGGAACGCGGTCTGTACCCGAAGATGCCGGTGGCCGAGCAGATCACCTACCTGGCCCGGCTGCACGGCGTCGACAAGCGCGCCGCGACGACCCGCACCGGCGAGCTGCTCGAGCGCCTCGAACTCACCGCTCACGCCGGCGACCCCGTCGAGAAGCTCTCGCTCGGCAACCAGCAGCGCGTGCAGATCGCAGCGGCGCTGGCACACGACCCCGAGGTGCTCGTGCTCGACGAGCCGTTCTCGGGCCTCGACCCGATGGCCGTCGACACGGTGCTCGGCGTCCTGCGCGAGACCGCGGCCCGCGGCGTCCCGGTGCTGTTCTCGAGCCACCAGCTCGACGTGGTCGAGCGGCTGTGCGACGACGTCGTCGTCATCGCCGGCGGCACGATCCGCGCCGCCGGTCCGCAGGAGGAACTCCGCAAGCAGGCCGGTCCGGCCGCCTGGGAGCTGCTGGTCGACGGGGACGTCGCCTGGCTCCGGGACGAGCCGGGTGTGGCCGTGCGGGAGTTCGACGGCGGGTACGCGGTCTTCGAGGCCGACGCCGCCACCGCCCAGCGCGTCCTGCAGCGCGCCGTCCAGCACGGCACCGTCGGGTCGTTCTCGCCGCGGGTGCCGCGGCTCAGCGAGGTCTTCCGGGAGGTCGTCCGATGAACAACTCCTTCGTGCAGGCCGTGCGGCTCGTCTCCGCACGTGAGATCCAGGCACGCATCCGCAGCAAGGCCTTCGTGGTCTCGGCACTCATCCTGATCGGCATGGTCGTCGCGTCGATCGTCGTCGGCGGGATCGTGAGCAAGGCCACCGCCGACGACACCACCCCGGTCGCGGTCGTGGACGGCGTCTCACTGCCGACCACCAGCGGACTGGACGTCACCAAGGCGGCATCGGTCGACGACGCCGAACGGCTCGTGACCGAGGGCGACGTCGACGCGGCGATCGTGCCGTCGGACGACCCGCTCGGCTACGAGGTCGTCGGACTCGACGAGGCACCGTCCGAGGTCGTCTCGGCGTTGAGCGTCGCCCCGCGGATCGAGCTGCTCGACCCGGACGCGTTGCCCGGTGGCCTGGTCTACCTGATCGCCATCGCGTTCGGCGTCGTGTACTTCGCGTCGGCGGTCACGTTCGGCCAGTCGATCGCGCAGAGCGTCGTCGAGGAGAAGTCGACACGGGTGGTCGAGATCCTGATGTCCGCGATCCCGGCCAGGGCGCTGCTCGCGGGCAAGGTCCTCGGCAACAGCATCATGGCCTTCGCCCAGATCGTCGCGGTGGCCGTCGCCGCCATCGTCACGTTGGCGGTGACCGGGCAGGACAACATGTTCGCGATGCTCGGCCCGAGCATCCTGTGGTTCATCGGCTTCTTCGCGATCGGGTTCGTGCTCCTCGCGTCGCTGTTCGCCGCGGCGGCCGTGCTGGTGTCACGCCAGGAGGACGTCGGCAGCGTCACCACCCCGGTGATGATGCTCGTGATGATCCCGTACTTCCTGATCATCGTCGCGTACGACAACCCGACGATCCTCGGCATCATGTCCTACGTGCCGTTCAGCGCCCCGATCGGCATGCCGATGCGGATCTTCCTGGGGACAGCCGAGTGGTGGGAGCCGATCCTGTCGCTCGTCATCGTCGCCGCTTCGGTCGTCGCGGTCGTGGTCATCGGCGCCCGCGTCTACGAGAACGCCCTGCTCCGCACCGGCAGTCGCGTGAAGCTGTCCGAGGCGCTGCGCGGCTGACGCCGCAGCCCCGGCGGGTCCGGCCGGGAGGCCCGCCCCACGTGAGCAGATCCGCTCACGTCGGGCGGGCCTTCCGTCGTCAGTCCGTGCGCACCGAGAACACGTCGCCCGGTTGGCAGCCGAGCACCTCGCACAGCCGGGTGAGGGTCGAGAACCGGATCGCGCGTGCCCGGTTGTTCTTGAGCACCGAGAGGTTGACGACGGTCACACCGACACGGTCGGCGAGCTCGGTCAGGGTCATCCCACGCTCGGCCAGCAGGTCGTCGAGGTGGCAGACGACGGCGTGGCCGTCCTCCTGTTCCGGGGGCATCAGACCAGGCCGGCCTGGTCCCGCACCATCCGCTGCGAGGCGGTGAGCGCGAACCGGAAGCAGATGACGACGAGCAGGCCGAGGTACACGGGCAGGAACTGGTGGTCGACCACCGGGGTCGGCAGGTACCCGTCCCAGCCGAGGCCCGACACCACCCAGTTCCACCCCATCCGGCGGACGAACGACGGCAGGAACCCGGCCACCAGCACCGCGCCGGCGAGCCAGTCGAGGATCCGGGTGGTCGAGCGGTCGAAGAGCCCGCCGCGTGAGATCTTCCAGGCCACCGCCGCGACCAGGGCGATGAGGGCGCTGACGAGCAGGACCTCGAGGGCGTCGCCGACGCGGATGTACCCGATCGCGCCGCCCGGCACGTCGGCGACCGGTGCCCGGAGCACGAGCTGGTCGGAGGTGACCGCCGCACCGCCGGGGGGCTGCGGGACGGCACTGGTCTCGCGCATCCGGATCGGCACCGCGACCGTGCCCGAGGTGATCGAGCGGACGAGCTGGTCGACGTACCGCCACACCACGAAGACGATGCCGATCGCGCACGAGACGACGTAGGCCAGGTAGGAGTTCCGCCCGCGGGGCGGTTCGTAGACGGGTGTGGTCATGGCTGCTTCCCCTGTCGATCATCGATACCATCGAATTTCGATGCAACGATAAACGATAGGTCCAGTGCCGGCAACCCCTAGAGCAGACCGAAGGCCGCCTGCATGCCGAGGCTCGTCCCCGCCACCAGGGCCCAGAGCGCGATCCCGAGCAGCATCGGTCGGAACCCGGCTCGTCGGAGCGCGGCGAAGTCCGTGGAGCATCCGATCGCGGCGAGCGCCACCGTGATGAGGAACGAAGCGGCCGTCGCGAACCCCGGTGCCACGGACGCGGGCAGGACCCCGACCGTCCGGAGCAGCACCACCACGAGGAACCCGATCAGGAACCACGGCACCAGCCGGAACACACGGATTCCCCGACCCGTCCCCGAGGCGGGGGCGAGCTGCTCGCGTGAGGCGCGGCGGGCCTCCAGTCCGGCGAGCCCGATGACGATCGGGATGATCATCAGGGTGCGCACCAGCTTCACGACGACCGCGGTGTCGGTCGCCTGGCGGCCGTAGACCGTCGCGGTGGCGACGACGGACGACGTGTCGTTCACGGCGGTGCCCGCGAAGACGCCGAAGGCGTGCTGGCTGAGGCCCAGGGCGTGCCCGAGCAGCGGGAAGGCGAAGACGGCCGCGATGTTGCAGAGGAAGATCGTCGACATCGCGTAGGCGACGTCCGCACTGACCGCTCCGATGACGGGTGTCACGGCGGCGATCGCCGAGGCGCCGCAGATGCCGGTCCCGACACCGATCAGGGTGCGGAGTGCGCCCGAGACCCGGAGCAGTCGCCCGATCCCCCAAGCGGCCACCAGGCAGACGACGAGCGTCGCGAGCATCACCGGCAGGGTCTCACCGCCGATGCGCAGGACCTCGCCGATGGACAGCTGCGCGCCGAGCAGGACCACGGCGAACTGCAGGACCCGGCTCGACGAGAACTTCACGCCGGGAGCCAGCGCGGCGAGTGTGCCACCGGTGCGGCGTCGGACGAGCCACCCCACGACGGCACCGATCAGGACGGCGGGGACGGGGCCGCCGACCACCGGGACGACCCGGCCGACGAGGGTGGCGACGATGCCGATCGCCACGGCGAGGGCGACACCGGGTGCGGCGGCACGGACGGACTGCATGAAGACAGCATGTCGCGCCCGCGGACGATCCGTGCCGTGACGGGCAGGATGGGACGGTGGAGTACTCGGGGGAACGGTGGGTGCAACGGCTGCGCGACGGGGAGATGCCGAAGCGGTGGCCGTTCTTGCTCGGGTTGGCGATCGTGACCGCGGCCGGCGGCACCGGGGTCGTGTTCTCGATCACGCACCTCGACGTCTTCCTGCACTCGGAGGCACGCCGTCCGTTCGCCCTGCCGCTGTTCTCGGTGGTCCTGCTCGTGCTCGGCCCCGTCGCGGCAGTCCTGTCGCGGATGCGCGGCCGGAGTGACCGACGGATCCTCGCGAGCATCCGTCGGCACGGCACGACGCCGCACTTCCACCTGCCGGTCCTGCGCACGGGCGACTACACCCTCGACGACTTCCCGGAGCCGAGGCCCGAGATGTGGACGGTCGATGCCGCCGGGCTGCACGCGTGGTCGCCGGAGCGGGAGACTCCGGTGTTCGACCTGGCGTGGCGTGCTGTCGGTTCGTTCGAACTCGCCTCGGCTGAGGTCCGTGGGCAGCGGGCGGACACCGGCATCTGGATCATCACCGAGGCCGTCGGACGGTTCGCCGTGCAGCCGCGGCCAGCGATCGGACGGCCCTTCGGAGCCAGCGCGACGAAGATCCACATCGAGTTGCAGGTGCTCCGGTCACTGCACCGGGAACTCGGGTCCCAGCAGGACGCCGGGCGTCCTGGTCAGACACGGACCGAGGGATGAGCCCGGCGGACGAGCCCTGGGTGCAACGGCTGCGCGACGGGGAGATGCCGAAGCGGGGGCCGGTGCTGCTCGCAGCCGTCGTCACCACGGCAGTGGGGGTCGCCGCACTGGTCGCCGAGTTCGCGTTCCCGGACTTCCTGCGCGGCATCGACAACGCGCGGACACAGGGGTCGTTCGTGCTGTGGCCGATGCTGGTCGCCGGGTTCGGGGTACTGCTGGCCGTGTCGACACTGTCCTCCGGGCGAGGCGACCGCCGGACGCTCGCGCACATCCGAGCGGGGCGGGCACCCCGATTCCACCTGCCCGTGCTGACGTCCGGCCTGCGCACCTCCGACGACTTCCCGAAGCCCCGCCCCGAGGTCTGGACCGTCGACGAGTTCGGCCTGCACGCGTGGGCACCGTCACGGGACGCGCCGGTGTTCGACCTGCCGTGGGCGCGCATCCGGCGGTTCTCCGTCGCGACGAGGGAATCCCGCGGTCAGCGCGCCGACTTCGGCGTCTGGATCAGCACGACCGACGGTGACGACGTGGTCGTGCAGCCGCGGTCTGCCCTCGGACGCGGGTTCGAGGCCGGACCGGACAAGCTCGACACCCTCGTGCGGGTCCTCCGCACCCTGCAACGAGAGCTCGGCGTGGCCCCTGCGCGGGCCGACCGTCACTGAGCGGGCGGGGTGTCTCCCGTCATCTCGACGCGGCCGGTCTCGTCGTTCCAGGTGAAGGTTGCGATGGTGCGGCGTCCTGCGACACTGCTCCCATGCGGGGGATGCACCAGGACCCGATCGAGGTCGCGGACGACCGGATCGACGGACCACACGGACCGGTCCCCATCCGGCGGTACCGACCTCGGGACCGGAGCGCCGGCAAGGGATCCCCGACCCTGGTCTGGGTGCACGGTGGCGGGTTCTTCCGGGGCGACCTCGACCTGCCGGAGTCCCACGCCGTCGCTCGGGCACTCGCCGAGCGCGGCCTGCCGGTCGTGACCGTCGACTACCGCCTCGGACCGCTGCCCGGACTGCCCTGGCTCGGCCGGGGAGGACCGCGAGGGCGACGCCGGGCACCGCACGCGCGGGACGAGATCGTCGCAGCGCTCCGGCACCTGCAGGACGAGGCGCCCGCCGGCCTGCTCGGCGGAGCGAGCGCGGGTGCGTGCCTGGCGGCATCCGCGGTCGCGACCGCCCCGCCGCTGGTCGGCCTCGTGCTGACCTACGGGTTCTTCCACGCCCGGCTCCCCCGTGACCCGGCGGTGCGGCGACTCGTCCGAGGGCACCGGCGGCTCACGCACGCGCCGCTGCTGCTCGACCTGAACAACCGGGCCTATGCGGGCGGCCGCCCCGCTGCGGTCCACCCGGCGTCCGACGACCTCGGCGGGTTCCCCCGCACCCTGCTGATCGACGCCGAGCGGGACGTGATGCGCGCCTCGGGCGAGCGCTTCGCGAACGAGCTCGAGGCCGCGGACGTCGAGGTCGAACGACACGTCCTGCCGGGCAGCCGTCACGCGTTCCTCAACCGACCCGGCACGCGGGACTTCGACGACACGATCGAACGCGTCGCGGAGTGGGCTGACCGGACGCCCATCCGCTGAGCGCTCATCCGCCTGCGAAGGGCGGACATCCGGGAACGGCAGGCACACCGCGGACGTACTCTGGAATCGGAAGCAACGGCGGTTCCGAATCCCCTTCGCCACGCTCCCAGCCGTGGCGCCTCACCACCGTGACGAAGAGTTCCATCGTGACCGAACACCTCATCGAGTACGTCGCCCGCGACCGCACGGGCATCACCGCCGTCGTGACACCGACCGGTGTGATCGACGTGGACACCGTGATCCAGCACATCCGCGCCGGCCACGCGGGCTACTACGTGGCTGCCGACTCGTGGAAGCGCACGCCGGTCCGGAGCATGTCGTTCATCGGCGGGACCTACCTGTTCGCCAACTGGGACGGATCGAAGCGGAACATGCTGCACGACCTGGCATTCCGCTCACCGACCCGCTCGATCGAGACGCCCCACGAGCCGGAGTCGCGGTTCTCGCGGTTCCTCGACGCGGTGTTCGGCAGGCGCACACCGCAGCTGTGACCCCCACCCACCGGGTGAACACGCGTGGCGCAGGGGACCGCCTGGAGGCGCGGCGTGCGTCGCGGACGCAGGTCGCGCCTCCAGGCGGTTGCGTCGGTCAGCGGACCGACTTGATGGGCAGGATCACGAGGGCGCCGAGGATGACGGCGACGCCGGCACCCCAGAGCATGAGGGTGTAGTTGCCGCCACCACCGATGCCGAGCAGGAACAGGCCGACGGCGGGGGCGAGCGACTGCGGCAGGGCGTTCGCGATGTTGATGACGCCGAGGTCCTTGCCGGGGCGCTCCGGGTCGGGCAGGACGTCGACGATCAGGGCGGTGTCGATGGCGGCGTAGATGCCGAAGGCGAACCCGAGGACGATCTCGGCGAAGTAGAACCCGCCGACGGTGTCGACGTGGGCCAGGATGACCAGGCCGACGGCGGTCATGGCCGTCGACCCCCAGACGAAGGCCTTGCGACGCTGGATCCGGTCGGAGACCCATCCGGACAGGGCGGCACTCACGAGCAGAGCGATCGTGTACAGCAGCACACCGAACGCGACGACGCCGACTGCCTCGGACTGCGGGAGGCCGATCTGGTCCTCCATGTACAGCAGGCGGTACGTGGTGAACATGAACGTGCCGAAGGTGATGAGGAAGCGCCCCCACCACGCGAGCCCGAAGTCGCGGTGCTTGATCGGGTTCGTCCAGAACGAGCTGATGAGGTTGATCCAGCTGAACGGCTTGAACGGTGTCGTCGGCAGCTCGTCACGGGCCACGATCGAGTAGACGACGATCGCGACGATCGCCAGGACACCGGGTGCGATGAAGAGCAGCGGCAGGTTGCCGACCAGGTAGACGGCGAGGTACAGGCCCGCGAGGATCGCGATGTTCTGCGCGAGGGCGATCGCGCTCGACGCCTTGCCGCGCTGGAACTCCGGCACGTTGTCGGCGAAGCTCGCGGTCAACGTCGCGAGGACCGCGTTCGCCGAGACCTGGGCGAGCACCCACGCGAAGGTGAGCTGCAGGACGTCCGGGGCGAAGGCGAGCCAGGCGAGGGCGACGACGAAGACGAGGACTCCGCCGACCATCCAGGGGCGGCGACGGCCCCACCGCGTGCGGGTGCGGTCCGAGATCGCACCGAACAGCGGGTTGGCGAACAGCGCACCGAGGGCACCGAACGGCAGGACGGAGCCGACGACGGTCTCGGGGCTCGACGGGTTGAGCTCGGTCGCCTTGATCGACATGCTGACGAACACCGGCGTGAGCAGGGCGAAGAAGAGGCCGAACTGGCCGAGGCTGAGCGCCCAGAGGTACCCCTTGCCGACGCGGAGCGTGGAGACCGACTGGGTGATGCCCTCGACCGAGAAGGCGCGGGACGCCGCGGCCTCGGACGTGGTCGACCCCGAGGTGGCGGTGGCGGGCGGGACCGCTGTGGCACCCAGGCCGCCCAGGGGTTCCTTGGGGCCGGGTTGGTTGTTCGACGTCGGTGTCGGCATGACTCCTCCTCGAGTCATCGGGGGCTACCGCCCTCTCAATCCCTAGTCCTACTAGGTGATCGGGACAGTAACACCGAAAACCGTTTCCCGGAAGGTTTCTGACGTGATGTTGCGTGGATCGCGCGGGCGCAGCACGACGCCCCCGCTGCCGTGTGACGACGGGGGCGTCGTGGCGCGTCAGCCCGCCGGCCGGGGCGCCTAGTGCTCGCCGTCCTCTTCCGGGTTGAAGTGGGAGTCGTCACCCGTGTGACCCGCGGCCAGGCCGTCCGGGTTGTTCGGGATGGTGTTGTCGTCGCCGAGGCCGCCCGGCTTCTCGGTGCCCTCGGAGTCGTTCTTCGGGGCGTCGTGCGTGTTGTCACTGTCGGTCATGAGCTGCTCCAGTGCAGAGATCGATCCGGCAGCACTGCCGCCGGTGGTACTGAGGACTCGGACAGTACGTGGCGCACCTCGGAAACCGCCGTCCGACCGGAGGAAGCGGATGACAGGGACCGGGGCGATCGGTAGATTGTTCAACAACCCGCGAGGACAGGGAGCACCCGTGACGACGATCGACCTGAACAGCGACCTGGGCGAGGGCTTCGGCGCCTGGACCATGGGCGACGACGCCGCGATGCTCGATGTCGTCTCGAGCGCCAACGTCGCCTGCGGGTTCCACGCCGGCGACCCGACGATCATGCTCGCCACCGCCCGCGCCGCCGCCGAGCGTGGTGTGGCGATCGGCGCACACGTGGCCTACCGCGACCTGATCGGCTTCGGCCGCCGGCCCGTGCACGTCACGCCCGACGAGCTGTACGCCGACGTCGTCCACCAGCTCGGCGCGATGGCCGCCACCGCGAACGTCGCCGGCACGGCCGTCACCTACGTCAAGCCGCACGGCGCCCTGTACAACACGGCCTGCGCCGACCCGGTGCAGGCGGACGCCGTCGTCCGTGCCGTGACCGACGTCGACCGGTCCCTCGCCGTGCTCGCGCTGCCCGGGTCGGAGCTGCTGCTGGCGGCCGAGCGGCACGGGCTCCGGGCGGTGAGCGAGGCCTTCGCCGACCGCGCCTACGAACCCGACGGCTCACTGGTGTCACGGAAGCAGCCGGGCTCGGTGCTGCACGACCCGGACGAGGTCGCTGCCCGGGTGCTCCGCATGGTCACCGACGGGGTCGCGGCCGCCGTCGACGGGTCCGAGGTCGCCGTGCGTGCCGACTCGGTCTGCGTGCACGGCGACTCCCCCGACGCGGTCGCGATGGCCCGAGCCATCCGGGCGCTGCTGACCGAGCACGGCGTGACGATCGCGCCGTTCGCACCGTCCCCGCCGCTCGCGCCGTGACGGGTCCCGAGGTCCGCTCCGCCGGCGGCACTGCACTGCTCGCGACGTTCGAGACCCTCGCCGACGTCGTCGCCTTCCGCGCCGGGCTCGCACAGACCACCCTGCCGGGGCTGACCGAGGTCGTCTCCGGCGCCCGGACACTGCTGCTCCGGTTCGACCCGACCACGACGGACGCCGGGCGCCTCCGCTCGGAGCTCATCCAGGTCGCCCCGGTCAGCGCCACGCTCGACACGCACGAGACCGAGCCGCTCGTCATCCCCGTCACCTACGACGGTGAGGACCTCGACACCGTCACCGAGCTGACCGGCATGCGGCGGGACGAGCTCGTGGCGTGGCACACCGGGCAGCTCTGGACGAGCGCGTTCTGCGGCTTCGCACCCGGCTTCAGCTACCTCACCGGCAGTGATCGACCGCTCGACCTGCCTCGCCGCAGCACCGCCCGGACGGCCGTCCCGAGCGGGGCCGTGGCGTTGGCCGGCGAGTTCAGCGCCGTCTACCCGCGGACATCGCCCGGCGGCTGGCAGCTCATCGGCCGCACCGACGTGCCGATGTGGTCGCTCGACCGCACGCCCCCGGCACTCGCGCCCGCCGGAACCCTCGTCCGTTTCGTCGTGGCGAGTGCGGCATGACCGCGCTGACCGTCCTGCAGGTCGGCTACGGCGCGACCACGCAGGACCTCGGGCGCCCCGGCTTCAGCGACATGGGCCTCGGGGCGGCCGGGGCCGCCGACCGCGGCTCCGCAGCACTCGCCAACCGGCTGGTCGGCAACCGTCCCGACGCGGCCGTCCTGGAGGCCCTGCTCGGCTCCGTCACGCTCCGCGCCGACGCGTACGTGGTCGCGGCCACCACCGGCGCGGCCTGCCCCGTCGAGGTCGAGCGGGCGGACGGATCGGTCCGCGGTGCCGCCTCGCACGAGGTGCTGCTGCTGGCCCCGGGCGACACGCTCCGGATCGGCTCCGCGACCGTGGGCCTGCGCACCTACGTCGCGGTCCTCGGGGGCTTCGCGGTCGCCCCGGTGCTCGGCAGCCGCTCGTGGGACTCCCTCGCGCGCCTCGGTCCGCCGCCGCTGTCGGCCGGTGACGTCCTGCCCGTCGGCGACGCCCGGGCGTCGTGGCCGATCGTCGACGCGGTGCCGCAGCCCGAAGCCCGGTGGTCCGACGAGCCGGTCGTGCTCGACGTGGTGCCCGGACCGCGCGACGACTGGTTCACCCCGGAGTGGCGTGCGACCCTGACCGGTCAGGACTTCTCCGTCAGCGCGGACAGCGACCGCGTGGGGGTCCGCACCACGGCCGAGACGCCGCTCGTCCGCGCCGTGGCACGCGAGCTGCCGAGCGAGGGCGTCGAGACCGGTTCGCTGCAGGTTCCACCCGAGGGCTTCCCCGTGCTGTTCCTCGCCGACCACCCGGTGACCGGCGGGTACCCGGTCGTCGCCGTCCTGACGCCGTCGTCGGTCGACCTCGCGGCGCAGCTCCGTCCGGGCGATCCGCTCCGGTTCCGCATCCTCGGATGACCGATCCGGAACACGCGGAGGGGGTCAGGAGTTGGCTCGGACACCGCTGACGAAAGGTTCCCCATGTCGATGACCGTCCTGCTCGAGGTCCAGTTCCAGAGCGACGCCCCCGCCGATGCCGTCCAGACGGCGATCCGCGAGACGCTCGAACAGACCGCTTCCTTCCACGGCCTGGAGTCGCTCGAGGTCCTGGTCGACGACGCCGACCCGAACACGATGGTCGTCGTCGAGTCGTGGACGACCGCCGCGGACCACGACACCTACGTGGCGTGGCGGGCGACCCCGGAGGGTGCAGCAGCCATCGGCCCGCTCCTGGCGGCCGCGCCGATCACCCGCACCTTCGCCCGGACCGTCCCGCTCGACTGAGACGGCATCTGCGCCGGGGCCGCAGCACCGCGTCGGCGCCGGACGCGATCGCTCAGATGGTGTCGTCGTCGGTGTCGAGCGGCACCGGTCGGTCGTCGTCGGGGAGCACTTCGTCGTCCGCGTCGTCGACCACCGGCAGGTCGTCGGGGTCGAGCACGGTCGGCTCCGGTTCGTAGTCGGTCTCCTGCGCCTCGCGGAAGTCGTCGAGGGTCTCGTCGTCCTTCGGATCGCTCATGGCCCCGAAGGTACCTCCGGATCCTCGACGTGTCCGCAGACGATCAGCGCTCCCGACGACGATCAGCGGGCAGCGTGCTCCCGGGCCTCCATGGCGTCCCAGGCGAAGCTCGCCAGCCAGTGGGTGGAGTAGTACTCCTCGCCCACGCTCGCCGCGAGCCCCGAGGCCAGCAGCCGGTCGGCCGCGTCGTCGAGCAGGTCGGCGATCCCGGTGCCGGAGTCGTCCGGACCGTCGGCGCGGAGTGCGTCCGCGATGCGCCGGGCCGACCCCGCCCGCGACAGGTCGAGTCCGAACAGGTGCACCTGCTGCGGGTCGTTCTCGTCGCGGACCACCGTCGACCGCAGGATCGCGTCGCCCGGCTGCACCGCGGCGAAGAAGCCGCGCGCCCACGTGGCGAACTCCGGGGCGGGCAGCACCGTCCGCATCAGGTCGGCTTGGGCGAGGCCGGCGGACAGGAAGTCGTGCCCGCTCCGTTCCCAGGCGAACGGCCACCCGGCGTCCGCGCCGAACCAGTCCTGCGCAGCCCCCTCGACCGCTGCCGCCAGGGCCGGCCGGTCGAGGGACCGAGCGGCCTCGAGCACGAGCAGCAACCCGAACGCGGAGTTCGAGTGCACACCGTGCCGGACCGGGTGCGCAGCGCCGTCGATCCACCGCACGACCAGGTCTTCGAGGACGTCGACGACGGGCGTGAACCCCGGCGCCAGTGCCCGGACGGCGGGCACCTCGGATGCCGACACCTCGGCGGCGAGCCGCGCGAGCCAGGCCCAGCCGTAGGGGCGCTCGTAGTGCGGCGTCTCGCGCAGGTAGGCCGCCTCGGTCGCGAGGTGATCCGTCGTGAGGTGCGCCTGCAGGATCGAGGTGAGCCGGGCCTCCAGGTCGGTGGGCAGGCCGTGCGCGACCAGGCGCGCCGCGAGCCAGTGCATGTGCACCGACGAGTGCCAGTCGTACGACGTGGCGAAGGCGGGGTGGAGCTCGACGGGCAGCGCCCGGTCGTCCGGTCCGGACGTCGCGTGGTGCGCGGCGTACGGGTACTCGCGGGTCGTGTTGTCCGCGGCGACAGCCGCGAAACGGTCGGCCCAGGCGGCCCTGGTCAGGTCGATCGGGGCGGCATCAGAATGCGACAAGGTACATGACTCCCATGTTGACGACGAGCAGGATGGCGGCGGTGGGGATCTGCGCCTTGATCGGGCCGTACTTGTCCCGCATCTCGAGCAGGGCGGCCGGTACCAGGTTGAAGTTCGCGGCCATCGGGGTGACGAGCGTCCCGCAGAAGCCGGCCAGCATGCCGATCGCGAAGATCGCGGCGGGGTTGCCGTCGAAGCCCTGCACCAGCACCGGCCAGCCGATCGCGGCCGTCATGATCGGGAACGCGGCGAACGCGTTGCCCATGATGATCGTGAACAGCGCCATGCCCAGGCAGTAGATGACCACGGCGGCGAGCAGCGAGCCGTCGGGCAGGACCGACTTGATGATCGTGCCGACGGCGTCACCGACCCCCGCCTGGGTGAAGACGATGCCGAGCGTCGAGAGCATCTGCGGCAGCAGCGCTGCCCAGCCGATCGCCTGCAGCAGGCGACCGCCCTCACGGATCGGGGTGGCGATCTTCGGCGGGCGCAGGACGAACACGGCCACGACCACGGCGAGCACGGAACCGATGCCCAGGCCGGTCAGGGTCGCGCTGCCCTCGGCGAGGAGCGGTTCGCCGCCGAACGAGACGAGGGGGCCGAGCGTCGCGACCAGCACGGCGACCACCGGCACCACGAGGGCCGGGATGAAGAGCCGGTTGCCGTACTTCGTCGCGAACGCGGCACGCTCGTCCGGGCTGGTGGTGGCGAGCACACTCGTGCTGCCGCTGCCGGCGCTCGTGATCTCCTGCGTGACGCCGGTGGGTTCGGCGGGGCCGGTCTCGGCACCCGTGCCCGCGCCGGGGATGCTCGCGACCCGGGTGCGGCTCGTCGTGCCGGTGAAGCCGAGTCCGGCGAGCGCGACCATCACGAGGACGGCGATCCCGAGCGTCCAGGCCGGCACGGTGCCGGCGGCGACGAAGGTGCCGTAGAAGAAGGACAGCCCGAGGATGCCCCAGAACGCCGCGTTGCCCAGGCGCTTCGCGTGCGCGGTGTCGGTGACGATCAGGACGGCGACGGCGATGAAGAACGCGCCGATGAGCCAGTAGAGCCATTCGCTGGTGATCACGATGCTGCCCCCAGGGTCGGGGCGTCGGCACGGGCGTCCGCCGCCATCTTGTCGAGTCGGCGGTCGAACAGCAGCAGGCGTCCGCCGTGCACGATGAGCGCCGCGATGCCCGTCGGGATCGCCCACAGGGCCAGGTCGATCGGTTCGAGCGACAGCCCGTAGGTCGAGTCGACGAACGTCGTGATGAGCAGGATCGAGCCGACCGCGACGAAGACGTCCTCGCCGAAGAACACGCCGACGGTGTCCGACGACGCGGAGTAGCCCTTGATCTTCTCGCGCATGCGGTCGTCGATCCGCCCGTACTTCTTGGTCGCCGCACCCTCGGCCATCGGGTAGACCAGCGGGCGCACGGTCTGCGCCGGGCCACCGATGCTCGTCAGGCCGACCGCCGCGGTGACCTGCCGGATCACCAGGTACCCGGCGAGCAGACGACCGGTCGTGAGCTTGTCGAGCTTCGCGATCAGACGCTTCGCCTGGTCCTGCAGGCCGTAGCGCTCGATCAGACCGATGACGGGCAGGACGAGCGCGAAGGTCGTGACGGACCGGCTCGAGGCGAACCCGTTGCCGAACGCGTCGAGGATGCCGACGGGACCGATCCCGCCGATGGCCGCGGTCACGATGCCCGCGACCGTGACGACGAGGAGCGCGTTGATGCGCAGCGCGAAGCCGACGATGACGACGGCGACGCCGATGAGGACGAACATGCGGGACAGTCTGGACCGCATTGTTCAACAATCGCAAGAGCCGGTTCTGCTCTGTAACACGCCCTTCACAAACGCCACCCGTGCCAGGATCGGTGCCATGACCCGAACCGTCGGCGGCGCTGACTCCACGGCCACGCGGTTGCGCACCATGATCGCGTCGGGTGGGTTCTCTCCCGGGGCGCAGCTGTCCGAGGAGCGGTTGAGCGACCAGCTCGGGGTGTCACGGAACACCCTGCGCGAGGCCTTCCGGCTGCTCGCCCGCGACCGTCTGGTCGAGCACGTGTTCAACCGCGGGGTCTTCGTCCGCCGGCTCTCCGCCGCCGACGTCACCGATCTCTACGCGGCTCGGCGAGTGCTCGAAGAGGCAGCCGTCCGCGCCTGCACCCCCGACGCACCGGCACTCGCCGAGGCCGCCGCAGCGGTCGCCGACGCCCGGGCAGCCGCGTCCGCGGGCGACTGGGGCGCGGTCGGCACCGCCGACATCCGCTTCCACGCCGAGCTCGTGCGCGCGGTGCCGAGCGACCGGATCCACGCCCTGATGGACGGCCTGCTCGCCGAGATGCGGCTCGCCTTCCTGACCACCGCAGACCCGGCCTCGTTCCACGCCGACTTCGTCGAACGCAACGGCGCGATCGTGTCCGCGTTGCGCGGTGGCGACCAGGACGCCGCCTCGGCGCTGCTCGCCGACTACCTCGACGACGCGGAGCGGACGCTGCGGATCGCCGCCGGCGCGGCCGACTGAGGGACGGACAGGAGGCCCGGCGCAGCTCCGCCCCGCACGCTCGGTCCGCGACCACTCACGCTGGACGCTCCGGTTCCCTCGATCAGGACTTCCCGCCGAGCAGCGCCGTGACCGCGTCGACCACGACCTGGCGACGCCGCGGCGGCGCCACGGCCTGCACCAGCGGCTCGTACTCCGGAGCGGTCGCGCTCCAGAACGCGGCGGTGTGCAGGACGAGCCCGAGGAGCACCGCCGGACGGAACGCCCGCGGCAGGACCCCGGCGCGCTGCGCGTGCTCGACCTCGGCCACCGCGTCGGCGTAGCTCGTCGCGACCGACTCGAGCGGCGCGTCTGCTCGCTCGAGCCGGTGCCAGGTCGCCAGACGCGGCGCCCACGGGCGGCGCTGGTACGACTCGGCCAGGCGACCGGCCCAGGCGGCGAGGTCGGAGGTGTCCAACGGGACCTCGGAGAACGTGTCGGTCACGGTCTCGGCGACGAGGGCGTCGAACAGGCCCTCCTTGCTGCCGAAGTAGTGGAAGACCTGCGCCTTGTTGCTCGACGCCGCCACCGTGATCCGCTCGAGCTTGCCGCCGACCAGTCCCGCCGACGCGAACTCGTCCCGCGCGGCGAGCAGGAGCCGTTCGCGCATCGCATCGGCGGCAGGGGGCGTGAATCGGGCCATGACGACCACCGTACCGATCCCGCAGCCCGCGGAGCTGGAGTGCCGCAGCAGCTTCAGGCCCGCTGTCTCCGCACAGCGCTCCTGAGCACCAGCGCGAGCGTCGACAGGACGCCGGCGACCACGGCCCCCTGGACGAGGTCGGCGAAGCCGCGCTGCAGACCGTCCCCCGTGACGAGGATCGCGACGACCAACGCCGCCGCCGTCCCGAGCACGGTCGACCGCTGGCGCACGTTCCCGTCGGACCGGCTCACGGCGGCGTCGATCGCCACGAGCGGGACCGGGAAGAGCGCGGCGAAGGCACCCGAGCCCTCCAGGAGGAGCAGTCCGAGGAGCAACCCGACGCCGAGACCGGAGGACAGCGCCACCCACTCCGACGCGGCGACCCGGGTCCGCGAGGCACCTCTGCGCCCGCCCTGACCGAGCCAGTACATCGCGGCGCAGACGGCGCCGCCGAAGAGCAGGACCGAGCCGGGATCCCACAGCGCGCGGTCCGGAGCGGTCGCCATCGACGCCCCGAGCGCCGTGCAAGCGACCAGGATCGTCAGGACGCTGCTCCGCCCCGGGCGCTCGACCGTCTGCAACTGATGTTCCACATTGTGACTGTAGCGGGTGCGCTCAGCTCGTGCTGAAATACGAATATCTTGTTCCACACGCTGGTTGATCGGAATGGTCCTGCTATCACCCCACCCGCGACTGATCTGAGGAGATGGCGTTGTTTCGGATACTCACTGCAAGGACCTCGGCAGCGTTCGGAGGCTGCCTGCTCTTCATCGCAACCCTTGCGCCGCCAGCAACAGCGGCACCGAACCCCGAACCGGCCGCCGGCGCGGACGTACAAGAACAGGCGCGGGAACTTGCTGCCCTCGAGCGCGCCTACAATGCGAACCAAGCCGGCAAGGGCAACTCGATCAACGCAGGGTTCGCCTCGTCGCCGGTGGCGTCCTTCCGCTGGAGCTACCGAGGCGTGACGATCGTCGTGCCGGCGGGGTGCTTCCTCAACATGTCCGTCCGCGGTTCCGGGCTGCGGGTCACAGGGTCGACGACGGCGGTCGAGTGCTACGGCCTGGCGGCCGTCGTCCCCAGCATGTTCTGCAATTGGCGCGGTGTCTACCGGTTCAAGGACGTCAACGGGCGGCAGTACGCCCAGGAGACTACCTCGGTGCGTGCCGGCTGCGGGCAGGCCGTCTTCCACATCCCCAGTGTCAAGAAGCACACGTTGCGTCCGGGGAGCATGTGCGTCGACTTCAAGAACAACGGAGACGTCCGCGGTCGGACTTGTATGGCGATCTACCGTTGACCGGTGATGGGCGACCGGCACACGCTCGCCTCCTCGACGGACCCGGCACCGGACTCGCAGCGACGGCGGTCCTGCTCGGAGCCACGTACTCGTACTCGTCCTCGTCCTCGTCAAGGTACTTCCGAGTCCGATCGCACTCACGAAGCACGACGTCAACGCGCTGCGCTCCGCGATCAGGTGACGGAGTTACCGGTCGTGGTGATCGACCGGTGCTGTGTGCTGACCCTGGCACTGGTGCCCTGGGCGCGATGGTCACCGGACGGGAGGCGCGGGGCGGGCCCGCACCGCGCCTCCCGTCCGGCTCACCCGAAGCGACCGTTCACGTAGTCGGACGTGCGCGGATCCTGCGGTGTCTCGAACATGGCGTCGGTCGGGCCGTGCTCGACGATCGCGCCGGGGGTCCCGGCCTCGGCCAGGAAGAACGCGCAGCGGTCGGAGACGCGCTGCGCCTGCTGCATGTTGTGGGTGACGATGACGATCGTCACGTCGGTGGCGAGCTCCGTGATCGTCTGCTCGATGCGCCGGGTCGACGTGGGGTCGAGGGCGGAGCACGGCTCGTCCATCAGGAGCACCCGCGGACGGACGGCGAGCGACCGCGCGATGCAGAGCCGCTGCTGCTGCCCACCGGACAGACCGCCGCCGGGTTGCCGGAGACGGTCCTTGACCTCGTTCCACAGGCCCGCCTTGGTGAGGGTCTCCTCGACGAGCGCGGCCTTCGCAGCCTTGTCGAGCCGCACACCCGTCAGGGCGAGCCCGGCGAGCACGTTGTCCTGGATGCTCATCGCGGGGAACGGATTCGGCTTCTGGAACACCATGCCGATCTGCCGTCGGGCCTCGGTGATGCGCCGGGACGCGTCGTAGATGTCGACGTCGTCGAGGAGCACCTCGCCCGCGAGCGACGCCGTGGGGACGAGCTCGTGCATGCGGTTGAGCGTGCGGAGGAACGTGCTCTTGCCGCAGCCGGACGGTCCGATCAGGGCGGTGACCTGGCCGGCCGGCATGGTCAGCGAGACACGGTCGAGCACCTTGTGGTCCCCGAACCAGGCGGAGACGGATCGGGCGTCGAGCGTCGCGGGCAGGGTCGCCGGGTCCGGTGCCGGCGGCACGCGGTCGAACCAGCTGTCGAACTCGGCGAGGAGGGTTTCGGTTTCTGTTCCGGGCATCGTGGTCTCTTCGGTCACATCAGGTTGGGCAGGAGGACGGTGAGCTGGGACGCCGCGGAGAGCCCGACGGCGAGCACCACCGGGACGGCGACGACGAGTGTCTGTCGACGGCCCCAGAAGCGCATCCCGACCGCGAACAGCGCGACCATGCCGGCCAGGACGATCAGGCCGAGCACCAGGAACGGCCACACCGAGCCGTCACCGGCCATCGTCAGTTCGGCGGGGGCGAGTGCGGAGTAGCCGAACGAGGGCGTCGGGGTGGGAGCGGCCTTCGAGACGAGTTCGGCGTCGACTCGGACGACCGAGTCGGGCAGGAACGGCAGCCCGGCGGCGGAGACCAGGGTGAGCCGACCGTCGCCGGCCTCGAGCGGTGCGGGGACGTGGTCGCCGGTGCGGCGGACGTCGACGACCCGGTACTTCGCGGTCCCCTGCCCGGTCGTCGCGGTGATGACGGCACCCTTGTCGAGCTGGTCGATGCGCCCGAAGGGGCCGCCGTAGGCGGTCTGGCGCCCGTAGACGACGCTCGCGCCGACCTGACCGGGCAGCGGGGTGTCCCGACGGTGGCCGGGGCCGGAGCGGGTGGTCTCCGACGTGGTGCCCTGCAGCACGACCGTGTCGAGGCCGAGCGCCGGCACCCGGACGATCGCGACGGGGGTGCCCTCGGGGACCAGGCGCCCGTCCGTGCCGGTCTGGCCGACGGGGGCGATGGCGTTGGCGAGCTGGTAGCGGAACGCGTCACGGGCGAGCTGCTGGTCGCGCGAGTACGTGACCTGCGACACGGCGGTGAACTGCAGCGCGAAGCCGACGAGCAACAGCCCGACGACGACGATCGCCGACCCGCTGAACCGCCAGCGGTCGGGGGCTCCGAGGACGGGGATCGCCCGGGCGGCGGGGCCGGCGGACTCGTGGGACCAGCCGGTGACCGGGCGGGACGGACGCCGGGTGCGGGACGGACGCAGTGCCCCGATCGGTGACCACGTCCGGACGGCGCGACGGCGGCCGCTCGCGTCCGGTTCGCCGGTGGGTCGCCGGCCCGGCAACCAGGAGGTGAAGCTCGTCATCGATCCGTCCGTCGGGGTGTTCGGGGGTGGTGGTGTCTTCGGTGTGGGGTGCCCGGCCGGTCCTGTCGGCCCGGCCGGGCGGGGTGGGGCTAGCGCGTGATCTTCACCGAGGACGAGGTCCGCGCGGTGTTCCAGAGGGAGTCACCGCTGTAGACGACGGTCAGCTTGTGCGTGCCGGCCTTGAGACGCGGGAGCGAGACGGTGCCGCGCCCGGTCCCCGACAGCGACACCGAAGCGAGCGTCTTGCTGCCCTCCTTGACGGTGACCTTGCCGGTCGGGGTCACGCCGGTGCCGCTCACGGCGACGGTGACCTTGGCGTGGGACTTGGCGGAGACCGACTTGACCTTGCCGGCCTTCACGGTCGGCGCGCCCTTGGCGACCTTCACCGTCGACACGGCACTCGTGGCGACCGTCCCGCCGGCCGTGGCCGGAGTGTAGGTGGCGACGAGGCTGTACGAGGTGCGCTTCGGGACGAACGAGACCGACGCGGTGGTGGCCCCGGCGGCGACCTTGGCGGTGCCGACGGTCTCCGTGCCGTTCCCGATCGTGACGGTGCCGCCCGTGGCGTTCCCGCCCGTGATCGTCGTGGTGACCTTGGCGGTCTTGCCGACCGTCAGACGCGGGACCGTCATGGTGACGCCGGTCGCGGCCGAGACGGTGACCGTGGACGCCGCCGAGGTGCTCGACGCGACGCCGGCGAGCGACGGGATGAACAGCGCGTTGACCGAGGCCGTGCCGCTGGGCAGGGTCACCGGGGCGGTGACGCTCTTCGCGCCCTTGGCGATCGTGCCGGTCCCGACGACGGTGGAGCCGTTCAGGAACCGGACCGTGCCGCCGCCGGTGCCGAACGAGTCGACGGAGACGGTGGCGCTGACGGGCTTGCCCGCGACGGCCTTCGCCGGGATCGACAGAACGGTGGTGCTCAGCGACGCGGGGAAGGCGCGCAGCTGGGCGTAGCCGCAGGTGGTGGCGGCGTTCGTCGCCGGCTCCGGCAGGAAGCCGTAGGCGGCGATGGTCGCGCCCTGCTTGCAGACGAGCGAGTCCTTGCCGACGAACGTCTTCGCGATCGCGCTGGACGGGTCGTCCGCCAGACGCGACGGCACGATGTTGTAGACGTCACGGACGAAGCCGGCGAAGGCCGGGTTGGTCGCGTAGGCCTTGCCGCTGCCGGTGGTCGCCGGGGTCTGGCTGCCGGCCGTCTTGCCGAGGTCGGCGAGCGTCACGCCGTGGCGACGGTCGGTGACCCCGCCGACGCCGTTGGCCTGCGCCACCCACTGGCTGACGGAGAACGGGGCGATCGCGAGGGTCGAACCGGTGTCGGCCGCGACGACGGCGGTGCCGTCGTGCTCCTCGATCGGCTTGCCTGCCGAGGTGTCGGACACGAAGGAGTTCGTGCTCGTGAAGCCCGAGGCGTCGGTCAGACCGAGCTGGCCGAGGAAGTAGCTGCGGGTGCCCGACCCGAACTTGGGCAGGAGCGGCTGGATCTTGGAGGCCTTGGTGCCGTCCGGACCGGTCGCGCTGCCACCCACGGAGTTGTACGAGCCGTCCACGTTGAAGTACGCGTAGGACACGTCACCGCGGTAGACGTTCCAGAGCGTCGGGGCCGTCTTGGCCTGCGAGCCGTCACCGATGAAGAAGGGCACCTTCGCCAGTGGGCTGCCCGGCGCGTAGGCGACGTCGACCGCGTCGCGGGCGAACGGCACGTACGCCAGGACGCCGTCGGCCGACTGGTCCTTGGCGGCGGGCCCGCCGGACGAACGGGCGAAGTCGAGCTGGCCGACGACGGACTCGTCGATCGTCGTGCTCGTGCCGTCGGCCAGGGCGACGCCCGACTTGTTGGCGACCGCACCGATGGAGACGAGCAGCTCGTCACGGCCGGCGCCGGAGCCGGAGACGCGCGGGATGGCCGCTCCGCCGGAGCGGGTCACGACGGTCGGGCCGGCGTTCGTCGCGTCGTACGAGGCGATCTGGTTCCCCCCGACCGCTGCGGCGACGCCGTTCATGACGTCCTGCGTCGTGTCCGAGCCGAGACCGACGAGCTTGCCGAACGCGTTCCCCGCGGGGTCGGCCTGGGCCGCCGGCACGGAGAGGGCACCGACGATCAGCGCGGCTGCACCGAACGTGACTGCCGACTTGCAGAAGGTGTTGACCTTCATGGCTGGTGTTTCCTTTCGTGGTTTCGACGCTGCCCAGGTGGCAGCGGTCGTGGGTGGAACTCGGTCACACGTGGGCGGCGGCCAGCATCGCCAGCCTCCGGCCACGGCGGATCAGGAACGGCCCCACGCCGAGCGCCGGCAGGCCGGCTCCGAGCGCCGCGGCGAGACCCAGGCGGGTCGCCGCGAGCGGCTGGTCGTGGGTGCGTTGGGTGGGTCCGGACGCCTCGTCGACGTCGTTGGTCGACACGGGAGGCGCGGCGTCGGCCACCGGGTCGACGGTCGCCTCCGGCAGGGTGTCGGTCGACGTCCCCGGGTCGGTGACGGGATCGGTCGCGGTCTCCGTCGTGTCGGTGGGCGGCGGGACCGCTCCGTCGGTGCCGGACGTCGTCGGCTCGGTCGGGGCCGACGTCGCCGGAGCCTTCGGGCAGGCGGCGGCGACCGTCCGGGCGTCGGTCAGCCCGGCGGCGACCTGCCCGGCGGCCGCCCGCATGCTGCTCGGCAGCGGGACGTAGCCGGCGGGGAGTTCGCCCTGCTTCTCCCCGGGGACCTGACCGGCGCCGCTCGCGTACCGGATGAAGGTGGCGTAGTCCGACCGCTCCGCGGGGCTCGAGGCGCAGACGTTCACGGCCGCGTAGCTGAGCACGGCCAGCGGGTACGCCCCGGCGTCGCGGTTCGCGGGGTCCGCCACGACGACGCCGGGGACGGTCGACGGTCGCATCGTCGCGATGCCCTTCGTGATCGACTCGGTGGTCGGGGCGACGGCCTCGCCGGCGGCGTTCACGAGCTTCGCGGTGGGCAGCGCGTACCGGGCGGCCGAGGCCGTGTCCGTGATCGAGAGCAGGAACCGGCTCCCCGGCACCTGGGCGCCGAGCGAGGTGTAGCCCTTCGGCTGCCCGAATGGGTTCCAGGAGTCCTTCTGGTTGGGGTCCGCCTTGAGCGTCCGGTAGGCGCCCTCGTGCATGTCGTTCATGTACGGGCGCATGTCGAGGGTGCCGTAGCCGGTCTCGTCCGGGTCGCCGCCCTTCGCGATGGTTAGGTCGGCCTTCGGGAAGCTGTCGATCGTCGTGTCGGTCGCCAGTGACAGCGGGCGGTAGGCGGGGTTGATCCGCATCCCCCACTCGTCCGGGCGCCCGTCGAGGAACGCCGCCGCGACGGGGTCCGCCCGCAGCCACGCCCAGACCCGGGCGTTGGCGTTCGTGTCCCCGAGCGCGACCATCAGTCCGGCCGGGGCGGTGTCGCTCTTCGAGCCGACGAAGGTCGGGTTGAGCGCGAGGAACTCCGGGTCCGTCACGATGCTCGAGGCGTTCGCAGCCACGGTTGGGTCGCCCTTGCCGCGGCCGGGCACGTCCGCCTGGTACGACTGCGTGAGCAGCTTCGCGACGAGCCGTGCGTCGAGGGTGAGCTCCTGTGCCTGCAGCCCGTTCCGCGCCTTGGCGGGGGCGTCCGGGTACAGCCGGTAGTCGATCGAGAAGCCGATCACGATCGCCGACTGCGCCACCGGGGCGTACCGGATGGTCGTGTCGGGGGCGGTCGCGGGGTCGAGCGGCGTGTTCACGAGGGCGAGCCGCGATGCCCCCCCGGTCGTCGAGACGATCTGGTGCTGCGCTTCCTCGTCGCCGATCTGGGAGTAGCCGTAGGTGGTGCCGAGTCCGCACAGTGCGGGCTGCCAGGCGGTGACCGCCTCGGTGGCGGGCTCGGAGCCGACCAGGCGCTGTTCCGCGTTGCCGATCGGGCAGGACTGGGCCACGGACTGGAACCCGAGGGGGAACACGACGCGGTTGCGCCAGGCGGACGCCGACAGCGGCGAGCCGGTGACACGGCCTGCCGCGGTCGACCCCGCGGTGCCACCGTCGAGGTTGTGGCTGCCGCGCGGCACGATCACGAGCCAGCAGTCCCGCGGTGTTGCCTTGCCGGCCACCACACGGTCCTGCCCGCAGCCGAGCTGCGGCGCCTCGAGCCCCGACTGGGTCTCGAAGGTGACCTGACCGGTGCCGTCGCTCGCGGTGCGGGCGGCGGTGACCTCGTTCGTCGTCGTCGCGTCGAACTGCTTCGACAGCTCCGTGGTGCTCTTCGACAGGGTCCCGTCGACCGACCGGAAGGGCACGCGGTAGGCGCGGAGGAAGGGGTTCTCGACGGGCGGGTCGAGCAGCAGGTCGGGGTTCGCGTCCGGTCCGGTCAGGGTCGGGTCCTGCAGCGGGTCGTCCCCGTTCACCAGGTCGCGCTTGGCGGCACCGACGCCGGTCAGGGCCGCGATGGTCGACGACGGAGCGCCCCACTGGCACTGTTCGGGGGACGGCCCGGCCGCCTCGTCGCCCCAGCACTGCATGACCTGGACGTAGTCGGTGGCGTACTCACTCGGCGAGGTCGGCTTCGCACCGGTCCAGCTCACCGTGACGCCCTGGTCGGTGAGCTCGCGGGTCTGGCTGACCGTGAAGGACATCTTCGAGAAGTCCGCCGCGTCGGGGTCGGGCGTGGTGGTCGATCCCCCGGCACCGAGGGCGGCCTGCGCGTCGACCCACGACTTCGTCACCGCGGACGAGGGCGTGGCCGACGGCGCGGTGGCCGACGCCGGGATCGTGGCGACGAGCAACGAACCGGCGATGGTCGAGGTGACGGCGCCGAAGACGAGGGCCGCGGAACCGAGTCGGACGAGGTGCTGGTTCTTCACTTCTGGGTCCTCCGTCGGGACACGAGCACGCCGATCAGCGGGGGCAGCAGGACCACGCCCAGCAGTGCGGCCACGGCGCAGAGCATCAGGGTGCGGGTCGGCGTCCAGCCGTCGGCCGCGTCGACCTCGACCGGCAGGGCGGCCACGTTCTGGCACACACCGCTGTCGGCGTCGCACTGCACGGGCGAGCCGTTGTTCAGCGCCGGCACCGCACCGCTGCCGGTGCCGGTGCCGCCGGAGAGCTCCTCCGTCGAGCCGCTGCCGGACCCCGAACCGGACCCGCCCGAACCGCCGGAACCGGAGCCCCCGGAACCGCCGCCCTTCGCACCGGTCCCCGAACCGCCGCCGCCGGAGCCCGAGCCGGAGCCCCCGGCCGCCCCGGTACCGCCACCGGAACCGCCCGCGCCACCGCCGGACGCGCCACCGCTCTGGGTCGGCGTCGTGGTGCCCTTCGCCCCGCCGGTGCCCGTGTTGCACTGGGTCGCACCGAGCTTGTCGCACGCGGGCGGCTGCGGTGCCTTGACGGCGAGGGTGTTCTTGCCGTCGGCGGAGAACGTCGGGTTGTTGCACTTCCGGATGTCGATCTTCTTCGCTTCGACGCCGGGGATGCGCCGGACCTGGTCGAGTCCGGCCTGCACCAGGTTGATCGGCAGCGGCGAGTACCCGAGCACCTCGGCCTGCTGCTGCCCCTCGCACAGGAAGTAGTAGTCGAACGCCCCGAGGGTCTTGCCCTTCGCCTGGGTCAGGCTCGCGTCGGTGGTCGTCGGCACCACCATGTAGGAGTACGACGACAGCGGGTAGGTGCGGGCGTCGGGGTTGTCGTAGACGCCGTCGAGGATCTGCGTCAGGTACGACGACGACCGCTTGTCCTGGTTGATCTTCGCGCCGAGCAGGCCCACCGCGACGTTCGAGGCGGTCGGTTCGACGTAGTAGCCGGCCTTGTTCAGCACCTTCGCCACCGGGTAGCCGGTCTTCAACGCGTAGGAGTACTCGACGTACGTGATCGTGCCGACGTTGGCCTTCTGAGCGACGTAGCCGGACACGCCCTGCGAGTTCGGCTGGGCGATGAAGCCCTTGCCGGCGACCGTCGGGTAGTTCGACGTGATGCCGCACGGCAGCGGACGGCCCGCCTGCTTGCAGTACGCGTTCCACTCAGACGGGTACTTCTTGCTCATCCAGGTGGTGAACTGCGCGGTCGACCCGGACCCATCGGACCGGACGACCGGCACGACGCGACGCTTCGGCAGGTCGAGCCCGGGGTTGTCGGCCTTGACCTTCGGGTCGTCCCAGCTCGTGATCTCGCCGGTGAAGATGCCCGCGAGCACCGGGCCGGACAGCCGCAGGTTGGTGATCTGCTTGCCACCGGCGCTGAGGTTGTACATGAAGGACGTGCCACCGGCGACGATCGGCATGTACGCGTAGCCGACCGTCGGCGGGACGTCGGTGACTCCCCCGTCCTTGATGCCGTACGGGATCTCGGAGACGGCGAAGTCGACCGTGCCCGCCTTGAACTGGTTGCGGCCGTCGGAGGACCCGGTGCTGGCGTACCGGACCTTCATCCCGTACTGCTGCACGTTCACGGCCCACTGCTGGATCGCGACGGAGCTCCACGACGAGCCGGCGCCCGAGATGGGCACGTAGGACTCGCCCGCGTCGGCCGCGGTGGCGGGGAGGATCGACAGGGCCAGTGCGGCGGCGGCGGCCAGGACCGCGCCCATCAGGCGTGTTCTGCGGGGTCTCACGAGGGGTCCTTCTGGGAGGCGTCGGCGGGGAACGGGTGGACGTAGCGGCGGGCGTGCCGGCGGACGAAACGGCCGACGGGGCGCCAGACCGGTTCGGCGGCGGCGACGCCGCGCAGGACCAGGCGACCGAACGCCCGGAAGCGGTCGTTGCGGCGCTCGCGTGTGGCGACGGTCTGCGACCCGATCACGCGGGCGATCACGAAGAGCACCAGCACGAGGAACATCAGGACCGCGGCCGCGCCGAAGCCACGGGCGATCATGTTCGGTTCGGGCGACTTGACGAACTCGAAGATCGCCAGGGGCAGCGAGATCATCGGTCCGCTCGTCGGGTCGAGGTTCAGGTCGGGCGCGAACCCGGCGGTCAGCAGCACCGGGCTCGTCTCACCGATGCCGCGCGCGGTGGCGAGGATGATCGCGGTCACCAGGCCGGAGCGGGACGTCGGCAGCACGACCCGCCACACGGTCTGCCACTGACCGGCACCGAGCCCGATCGACGCCTCCTTCAGCGTCGACGGCACCAGGCGGAGCACGACGTCGGCGGACCGGATCATGATCGGCAGCATCATCACGCTGATCGCCAGGGACGCCGCGAACCCGGACTTGTCGAAGCCGAGTCCGACGATGACGCTCGCGTAGATGAAGAGCCCCGCGACGATCGAGGGCAGCGCGGTCATCGCCTCGACGATGGTGCGGACGAACCGGGCGAAGGGTCCGGGCACCTCGGTCAGGAACAGCGCCGTGGTCACGCCGAGCGGCACCGTGATCACGAGCGCGATCGAGATCTGGATGAGCGACCCCGCGATGGCGTGCAGCACCCCGCCGGAGGTCATCGGGTCGAGCGGCCCGGTGAGCGCCATGTCCTGCGTGTAGAAGTTCCCGTGCGGCAGCGCCTTCGTGGCCCGGATCACGCTGAACGAGACGACGAACACCAGCGTGGCCACCACGACGAACGCCAGCGAGTGCACCGCGGCGGAGACGACCCGGTCACGGACCACGGCCGCGCTCTCGTTGGTGGCGACGAGGAGCGCGTAGAACACCAGGAACATCACGTAGGCGACGGCCGCGAAGGCGATCGGGCCGGAGACCGGGGCGAGTTCGGTGAACACGATCGACGTGACCGAGACCGAGGCGACCCCGGCACCGACGACGCAGAGCACGTCGCTGATCCGGGTGCCGCTGAACCGGCGCTCCTCGGGCCCACGGGCCGGCTCGGACTCCCGCTCGAGCCGCGGCAGGACCGTGCCGGAGCCGGAGCCCGAGGGCGTCGACACCGTCACCGGGCTGGCCGGGACGGGCGTCGACAGGGGGACGGTGGGCAGGGGTGACGTGACGCCCGACGGCGCCTGGGTGGTGTCGGTCATGGCTAGCTGCTCGCTCCCGAACGCGATCGGGCGACCACGGCGGACGCAGCGAAGTTGATGCACAGCGTCATCAGGAACAGCGTCAGACCCGCTGCCATGAGTGCCGACATGCCGAAGGGTGTCGCGTCGCCGTACCGCAGGGCGATCAGCGAGGAGACCGAGCTCGCCCCGGCCTGCAGGATGTGCGGCTGGATGACGAACACCGGCGAGATGATCATGTAGACCGCGATGGTCTCGCCCAGCGCCCGGCCCAGACCGAGCATCGTCCCGCCGATGATGCCGCCGCGGCCGAACGGCAGCACGACCGAGCGGATCATCCCCCACCGCGTCGACCCGAGTGCGAGCGCCCCCTCGCGCTCACCGAGCGGGGCCTGCGAGAACACCTCGCGCATGATCGAGGTGACGATCGGTGTGATCATCAGCCCGACGACGATGCCCGCGATGAACGTCGAGGCCGTGTACGCGGTCGGCGACGCGAGCGGGTCGTCGAGGTCGACGCCCGACACCGAGAAGAGCGGGATCCAGCCGAACCACTGGGAGATCCACCGCGACACCGGCGTGATCTGCGACTGCAGGAAGAAGAAGCCCCAGAGCCCGTAGACGACGCTCGGGATCGCGGCCATCAGGTCGACCAGCCCGATGAACGCCTTGCGGATCCGCAGGGGTGCGTACTCGGTGATGTACAGCGCGGTGCCGAGCGAGAGCGGCAGGGCGAACGCGATCGCGACGGCGGCGATCAGGACCGTGCCGACCAGCACGGCGGCGATGCCGAACCGGTGCGCGTCGGGGTCCCAGGCCTGCGTGGTGAGGAACCCGAACCCGGCGACGCGCAGCGCCTCGGTGGCCCGGACGGCCAGGAACAGCCCGACGAGCAGCATGATCGCGAGGACGGTGACACCGCCGGCACGGGCGATGCTCCGGAACCTGACGTCCGACGGGTCCCGCACGACCGTGAGCAGGCGAGGCGAATCTGTGGACAACGGCATCCTTCGGGGAATCCGGGGCAGCAGATCGGGTGCGCCGGGGGATGCTGCGCTCCCGTTCCGGCGGGCATCACATTGGCAGTCGCTGGACCAACGAAGGCCCCTCAGACGGCGTCCAGGAAACGGCTCAGAAGTGAACAGACAGGTTTCCTGAGCGTATCGCAAGCTTCGTGTGGTCGCCACGCCCTCCGTTCGGGGGCGGACGGAGCAGTCCGGGGTACAGCGATCGGGGCACAAGCCCGATGCGACACAGAACCCCAGATCGGAAGGTGGTTCGTTCCCGGAACCAACCTTTCCTCACACTCGCGCCCGCCCTCGCCCCGCCAGGCGAACGTCCAGGTGGACGAGCCCGGACCACCCCTCCGAGCCGCCTGTCACTCCTGCCAGGACCAGCGGGTCGACGGTTCCGTGCGCGCAGCAGTCGGATCCCCGCGCCGGCACCACGACGACGCACGATTCCACTGCAGATGGGCAACTTTGCGTCTCCCGAACTTCCCTAGGCTCGAGACGATCCGGTAACGCGCACCACTCGTCCGCAGATCCGCGGCCGACCCCGATGACGGGAGGTTCGACATGTCCCAGTTCGCCCAGAAGGTCTCGCACGACGCCATCGTCGGAGAGCCCGAGGTCGTCGAGGACCACCTGTCGGTGCGCGAGATCGCCGCCCACCCCGCCTGGCTCCGGCTCAAGCGCGCGGTCGTCGCCCTGCAGGCCCTGCAGACGCGGGACGGCTCCGTCCCCGAACCGTCCGACCACGCCACTGCCGCCGGTCACGTCGCGGTGATCGTGCCGGCCGTCGCCGAGCTGGCGCCGCACTTCCCGCACGACGCCGCGTTCCTGCAGGTGTTGCAGCTCGACTTCGCCCGCTGGCAGGAGCAGGGCTTCGGGGTCCCCGACTTCCTCGACTCCCTCACCGCGTTCCAGCCGCAGGAGCACCGCGTCGACGGGCTCGGCCACCTCGTCGTGTTCCCGATGGTCACGCAGAACGGCAGCACCTCGCGGTTCGTCGAGGCGGTCCTGGTCGAGGTCATCTGGCCGGAGTTCATCGCCGAGCTCGAGGCCGGCGACCACGGCAATGCGTTGTTCGTCGCGCTGCGGTTCGTGGACTTCACCCCGGGGTACGACACGAACTCGGCGGTGCTGTTCCCCGAGACCGTCGCGATGCGCTCGATCCCGGCCTTCACGTGGGGCGCGATCTTCCAGGACCGCGAGGCCGCCCGCTACCGCCGGGTCGTCCGTGCCGCCGCCGACGTCACCAAGCTCGAGCTGCCGGCCGAGGCCGCTGCCATGCTCGACGACCAGCAGCTGACCGAGCGGGTCTTCGTGATGTGGGACATCATCCACGACCGCTCGCACATGCGCGGGGACCTGCCCTTCGACCCGTTCATGATCAAGCAGCGGATGCCGTTCTTCCTCTACTCGCTCGAGGAGCTCCGGTGCGACCTGACCGCGTTCCGCGAGTCCGTGCGTCTGGAACGCGAGCTGTCCGCCGGACCCGACACGGGCCTCCAGGACGCGCAGCGCGCCATCCGCGACCACGCGCGCCTGGTGCAGTACGCGGTCGTCTTCGACCGCATCTTCCGCTTCGCGATCACCGGCAGCCGCGTCCGCAACTACGACGGACTCGGCGGCCAGCTGCTGTTCGCCTGGATGCACCAGCACGGCGTCCTGCACTGGACCGACACGCAGCTGACGATCGACTGGCCCGAGGTGCCGGACGTGATCATCGCCCTGAGTGACGAGATCAACGAGCTCTACCGGCGCTCGATCGACCGGCCGAAGTCGGCGCACTGGCTCGCCGCGTACGAGATGCTGACCCGCACGCTCACGCCGCACCCGGCGTCGAAGTGGGCGCGTGGGCTGCCCGACGAGACGCTCGCCGGACCGCCGCGCGGCTACACCGACGCGGTGCTCGACGACGAGTTCCCGCTGTCGATGTTCTACGAGGCCCTCGACAAGAAGATGGCGACCGTCATCGCGTCCACCGCCGGCATCACCGGCACGACGGACGCCGAGCTCGTCGGCGAGGCCGCCGCGTGACCGACGGCTCGGTGGCCGGTCGCCTGGTGCTGATCGCCGGTGCGACCAGTGCCAGTGGCGCGGCCGTCGCGCGCGCACTCACCGCCGCCGGTGCGTCCGTCGTCGCGGTCGGCACCAGACCCGACGCCCTGGAGGCCCTGCGCGCGTCCGTCCCGGGCGTCACGACGCGCACGTGCGACCTGTCCGACCTCGGTGCGGTCACCGCGTTGGCCGACGACGTCCACGCGGACGCCGGCCGCGTCGACGGGCTGGTCCACCTGGTCGGCGGGTGGCGCGGCGGTGGCAGCATCGTCGGCCAGTCCGACGCGGACTGGGACTTCTTCGACCGCGCCTTCCGGACCCTGCGGAACACGACCCGGGTCTTCCACGACGACCTGGTGGCGTCCCCCGCCGGCCGGCTCGCGTTCGTGTCGTCCACCGCGGTCGACTCCCCCACCGCCGGCGCCGCGAACTACGCAGCCGCGAAGGCCGCGTCCGACGCCTGGGTCCGGGCCGTCGCGCAGGGGTTCCGGAACGAGGCACCGGAGACCGCCGCGGCCGCCGTGTTCGTCGTCGGCGCGCTGTCCGGCCTCGAGGAGCGGCTCGGCGCCGAGGTCGTCCGGCTCTGGGACACCGCACCGGCCGACGTCAACGGTGCCCGCATCCCGCTCACGGCGCCTGATCCCTCGAACCTAGGATGAATGCGTGACCCTCACACTGCACGACCTGGACCTGCGGGGCTTCGCCTCGGACAACTACGCCGGCGTCCACCCCGAGATCCTGTCCGCCATCGCCGCGGCCAACGACGGCCACCAGATCGCCTACGGCGAGGACGTCTACACGGCACGTCTCAACGAGGTGATCCGGGAGCACTTCGGGCCGCAGGCCGAGGCGTTCCCGGTGTTCAACGGCACGGGCGCGAACGTCGTCGGGCTGCAGTCGATGCTGCCGCGGTGGGGAGCGGTCGTGTGCACCGCGACCGCGCACATCCACACCGACGAAGCCGGTGCGCCCGAGCGCGTCGCCGGCATCAAGCTCCTGCCGGTCGAGGCGCCCGACGGCAAGCTCACCCCCGAGCTCATCGACCGCGAGGCCTGGGGCTGGGGCGACGAGCACCGCGCCCAGCCGCTCGTCGTGTCGATCACGCAGACCACCGAGCTCGGCACCGCGTACACGGTGGACGAGGTCCGGACGATCGCCGACCACGTCCACTCGCTCGGCATGAAGCTGCACATGGACGGCGCCCGCATCTCGAACGCCGCGGCGTCCCTCGGGGTGCCCCTGCGCGACTTCACCACCGACGCCGGTGTCGACGTGCTGAGCTTCGGCGGCACGAAGAACGGCATGCTCTACGGCGAGGCGATCGTCGTGCTGAACCCCTCGGCGTCCGAGGGGTTGCACTACCTGCGCAAGATGAACATGCAGCTCTCGTCGAAGATGCGGTTCGTCTCCGCCCAGCTCATCGCCCTGCTCAGCGACGACCTGTACCTGCGCTCCGCCGGGCACGCCAACGCCATGGCCGCCCGTCTGCGCGGTGCGCTGGAGGCCGGCATCGCCGACGGCAGCATCCGGGGCGTCGGCTTCAGCCAGCAGACCCAGGCGAACGGCGTCTTCGCGACCCTGCCCGCCGGGGTGGCCGACCGACTGCGGAAGCACTTCCGGTTCTACGACTGGGACGCCAGCCGCAACGAGGTGCGGTGGATGTGCGCGTACGACACCTCGGAGCAGGACATCGACGACTTCGTCGCAGCCCTGACGCGGGAGCTCGACGCCGCCTGAGCCGGCCCGGCACGCGCCGGGCCGGCACCGGCGGTCGACTCATCCGAACGGGATGACCCGCACCACGATCGCCACCACGAGCATCGCCATCGCGACCACGGCGGCCCGCCACAGCACCTTCCGGTGGTGGTCGCCGAGGTTCACGTTCGCCAGCGACACCAGCAGCAGGATCGCGGGGACGAGCGGGCTCTGCATGTGCACCGGCTGCCCGACCACCGACGCCCGCGCCATCTCCGCCGGTGTGATCCCGTACGCCGCGGCGCTCTCGGACAGCACCGGCAGGATGCCGAAGTAGAACGCGTCGTTGCTCATGAAGAACGTCAGCGGCATGCTCAGCACACCGGTGATGCCCGCCAGGTACGGGCCCATCGAGTCCGGGATCACCGCGACGAGCCAGTCAGCCATGGCCGCGACCATCCCGGTGCCGTCGAGCACCCCGATCAGCACCCCGGCGGCGAACACCATCGAGACGACGCCGACGATGCTCGGGGCGTGCGCGACGATCTGCGCGGTCTGCTGCTTGAGCTGCGGGAAGTTCACGAGCAGGGCGATCGCCGTGCCGATCATGAACACGAAGTGCAGCGGCAACAGGCCGAGCACGAGCGCCACCATCACCGCGACGGTCAGCGCCAGGTTGAACCAGATCCGCCCCGGCCGCAGGGTCGGACGGTTCGGGTCGAGCATCGTCTCGGCCATGGTGCCGGTGCCCGTGCTCTCGTCCCCCGACCCGACGCCGTCCACGCCCTCGCCGTCCGCACGCCGACCGTCGGCCTTCCCGCCTCGCAGTCCGAGCGCGACCGTGGGGCTCGTGAACATGCCGCCGCCGGTCCCGCCGACCGCCGCGAGCACCCGTGAGCCCGCCCCGGCGTTCGCGCGCTCCGGTACCCGTGCACCCCGCGAGGCCTCGGTGAACTCGATCAGGCCGAGCCGCTTGCGCTCCCGCAGCCCCATCGTCCACGCGAACGTGAAGCACAGCAGCAGCCCCACGACGAGCGACGGCACGAGCGGCACGAAGATGTCCGTCGGGTCGATCTTCAGCGCTGCGGCGGCACGGGCGGTGGGACCGCCCCACGGCACGATGTTGAGCGTGCCGTTCGTCAGCCCGGCCACGCACGTCATCACGACCGGGCTCATACCGAGCTTCAGGTAGATGGGCAGCATCGCCGCAGTGACCACGATGAAGGTCGTCGAGCCGTCCCCGTCGAGCGAGACCGCCCCCGCCAGCAGGGCCGTCCCGAGCACGATCTTCGCCGGGTCGTTGCCGGTCACCCGCAGGATGAACCGCACGAGCGGGTCGAACAGGCCGACGTCGATCATCAGCCCGAAGTACATGATCGCGAACATCAGGAGCGCAGCCGTCGGCGCCAGTGTGCCGATCGCCTCGGTCACCATGTCGCCGAGTCCCAGGCCCGCCCCCGCGAACAGTCCGAACACGGTCGGCACGATGATCAGCGCGAGCATGGGCGACATGCGCTTGGTCATGATCAGGACCATGAAGGTCAGGACCATCGCGTACCCGAGGATGACGAGCATCAGGACTCCTTCGTCCGTGTCTGGCAGTCCGGGCACGCTACGACCCGGCCTGGAGGCGCGGCGCGCTTCTGCACATTGGCGCACCATCGCGCGTTCACCGCTTTCTGCGCATTGTGCGCAGGCACGTCGGCTCGCCCTCCGTACGCTGGGGTCGTGACCGACGACCGTTCACGGCGCCCCAGGCTCCGCTTCGCCACCGAGGTGCTCGTGCTGCAGCTCGCCGTGGTCGTCGCCGTCGTCGCCCTGACCAGCGCCGTGTTCGTCCGGATCGAGGTCACCCGGCTCGAGCGTGCTGCCGAGGGGACCGCACTCGCGATCGCACAGAGCGTCGCCGCGCAGTCCGACGTCCGGGCCGCGGTCGCCCGCTTGAGCGTCGACGGCACCGACCTCGACCCCGCGGTCCTCGCCGACGGACCTGTCCAGCGTGCGGCCGTCGCGGCCCAGCGCCGGACCGGAGCACTCTTCGTCGTGGTCACCGACGACCGCGGCATCCGACTGGCCCACCCCGACGTCGATCGGATCGGCGAGATGGTGAGCACCTCCCCCGACGCCGCACTCGCGGGCCGGGAGACCGTGTCCTGGGCGCGCGGCACGCTCGGTGAGTCGGCGCGGGCGAAGGTGCCTGTCTCCGCGCCCGCGGCCAGCGGGGCGGAGACGAGCCGGGCCTCCCGGCAGTCCGCCGTCGTCGGCGAGGTGAGCGTCGGGTTCAACCGGGCACGCGTCTACGACACCCTGGTCGAGGACAGCATGCCGGTGATCGGTGCCGGGCTGGCGGCGGTCCTGCTCGCCGTGGTCGCCTCGGTGCTGATCCGGCGGCGACTGGTGCGGCTGACGCTCGGGCTGCAGCCGGAGGAGCTCGTGACGCTCGTACAGAACCAGCAGGCCGTGCTCGGCGGGGTCGGTGAGGGCGTCATCGCGCTCGGGCCGTCGGGGGTCGTCACCGTCTGCAACCCCGAGGCCGTGCGACTGCTCGGGCTGGTGGACCCGGTCGGCCGTCCGGTGGCATCGCTCGACCTGCCCTCGCCGCTCGGGTCGATGCTCGACGTGACCACCGCGGTTCCGGCGAGCGCCACGATCGTCGCCGGGCACCGGGTGCTGCTCGTCGACGTCCGCACGGTGTTCCGCGACGGACGCGACCTGGGCCGGGTCGCCGTCCTGCGCGACCGCACCGACGTCGAGGCCCTGACCCGGCGGCTCGACGCCGTCGGCGCGATGAGCACGGCGCTCCGTGCACAGCGCCACGAGTTCGCGAACCGACTGCACGCGATCTCTGGACTACTCGACATCGGCGAGACCGCCCGGGCGCGCGCGTACCTGGCGGACGTGCAGGAGCGCGGGCCGCTGCGCTACCCGGTGCAGCACGCCGACCGGTTGACCGAGCCGTACCTGCAGGCGTTCCTCGGGGCGAAGGGCGTCGAGGCCGCCGAGCGGGGCGTGCTGCTGCGGATCGGGGCGGAGACGCTCGTGCAGGGGACGATCACCGAGCCGGGTGACGTGACGACCGTGCTCGGCAACCTGGTCGACAACGCGGTGTCGGCGGCCCTCGACGGGGACGAGCGCACGCGCGGCGGCCGCTCCCCGTGGGTGGAGGTCGAGGTGCTCGACGACGGGTCCACCCTCCACCTGTCCGTGATGGACTCGGGGCCAGGCGTGCCGGCCGACGCCGCGGACTCCCTGTTCACCCGGGACACGGACCTGCTCGCATCGCCGCCCGACGTCGAACGCGTGCACGGGCTCGGGATCGGGCTGCCGTTGTCGCGGGAGATCGCCCGGCGGCACGGTGGTGATGTGTGGCTCGCCTCCCCCGGCGGTGACGACCACGGCGCGGTCTTCTGCGCCCGACTGGAAGGAGTGGTGTCGTGAGTTCCGTCCACACCGTGCTGGTGGTCGACGACGACTTCCACGTCGCCGACCTGCACCGGCGGCAGGTCGACGAGGTACCGGGGTTCCGTGCGCTCGAACCAGTCGGGACCCTCGCGGCCGCCCGCTCCGCGCTGGCGAGTGGGACCGTGGACCTGGTGCTCGTCGACGTGTACCTGCCCGACGGCAGCGGCCTCGAGCTGCTGCGCTCGATCGACACCGGCGCCGACGCCTTCGTGCTGAGCGCCGCCTCGGACTCCGGCACCGTGCGCCGGGCGATGCGGAGCGGGGCACTCGCCTACCTGATCAAACCGTTCGCAGCCGGGGTGCTGGCCGAACGACTGCAGGCGTACGCGCGGTCGCGGAACGTGCTCGACGAGCGGTCGACGCTCGACCAGGAGGCCGTTGAACGGGCCTTCCGGATCCTGCACGCCGGCGACAGCGGTGGGGCGTCGCCGTCCCGGGCGGCCACGGCGGCGCTGGTGCTCGAGCAACTCGGCGCCGGCGAGGAACGATCCGCCGCCGAGGTGGCTGCGGCGATCGGGGTGTCGCGGGCCACGGCGCAGCGGTACCTGGCGCAGCTCACGGCGGACGGAACCGTCGCGATGCAGTTGCGGTACGGGGCTGCTGGGCGGCCGGAGCACCGGTACCTGCGGCGGTGATTGGGTCGGTGTGACCGACCCGTGACGGCCGGGAGGCGCGGGGCGGGGTCGCGTCGGGCCTCCCGTCCGTCAGGTGGTCACGTGACGATCCGCACCTGCGTGGGGACGTCGGTGACGGCGAACGGAGCGGACGTGCCGCGCACGTCGACGCGGTAGTCGCCACGGAACCCGCGGACCGGCACCCGACCACGGGCATCGGTGCGCAGCACCGTCGGGCCGAGCCACCACTCCTCCTTGACCAGGCGGCGGAGTGCGTCGTAGGACGGCTTCGGGGTGCCGTCGGCGCGGACGAGTCCGATCGGGGCGCCGAGCCACGCGCCGGCGTCGGTGATGCCCCAGTAGGTGATCGCCTCGACCGAGGGATGCCCCACCAGGCTCCGGTAGTGCCGCTCGAGGTCATCGGCCTGACGCTGCTCCCCCTCGGGCGTCGACGGCCACGAGTCCACCTGGTGGTCGTTGAGGTCGACGATGTGCGCGGGCATGAGGTCCCCGGACACGAGCGAGGTCTCGGTCAGGTGCAGCGGCAGGCCGTATCGAGCGAACCGGTCGACCATCGCGAGCATCGTGTCCTCGCCCCAGTAGCCCTGGTGCATGTGGGTCTGCAGCCCGATGGCGTCGATCTGCACGCCAGCCTCGAGCACACCCTCGATCAGGCACTCGTACGCACTCGACAGGTCGAAGTCGTTCAGCAGCAGGGTGGCGTGCGGATTTGCAGCGCGGGCTTCCTCGAAGGCCATCCGGATCATCGGGATGCGGCCCTTGGCGCGGGCGAGCGGGGTGATCGCGTTGTCGCCGTTGTCGAACACCGGCATGATGACGACCTCGTTGATGGCGTCCCAGGTGTCGATCGTGCCGGCGAAAGCGGAGACCTCGCGGCGGATGCGCTCCCGCTGCAGCTGCTCGACCTCGTCCAGCGGGAGCCCGAGCAGCCAATCGGGCTGCACGGTGTGCCAGACGAGCGGGTGACCCTTGAGGGCGATGCCCCGTTCACGGAACCACTGCGCCGTCGTCAGGAGTCTGGCGGTGTCCGGGGCTCCGCGCTCGGGCTCGAAGCGGCCCCAGTAGAACGGGAGTGTCGCGGTGTTGAAGACGTCGGTGTAGAGGTCGGCGAGGTGCTCGGTGCCTGCTTCGTCCTGCGCTTCGGCGTTGGCTTCGCCGGTCGCTTCGCCGTTGGCCAGTCCGATGAAGTCGAAGCCGATGTTGCCGAAGGCGAAGGCATGGCGGGTCTGCTCGACGGTGATGTCGGCATCGGGGATGGGATTGCCTTCGGCATCGACGATCGTCAGGGTCGTCTCGCCGAAGCGGTGCTCTGGTGCGTGCGTCATCGCGCGTCCTCCGACGTCGTCGTCCGGGATTTGTTGTGCGCGCAAACATAGCAGCGGAGGGCGTGGGCGTCACGTCGTAGATTGATGGTGTGAACTCGCAGAAGCAGTGCGCTCGACGCATCGCACGGTGGACGCCGGTGCTCGTCTGCGTGTTCGGAGCCACGCTTGCGCGGGTCGCTGGCCGGATGCCCTTCGACGCAGCACGGTGATCATCGGCGTCGCCGTCGTGGCCCTCGTGTCACTCACGGCCTGTTCTGATCACCCGACGCCGGAGGAGAACGACAAGGCGTCCTCCCGCTGGATGCAGCGCGTGCAGGACCGATGGGCAGGACAGCCCGGCGAGCTGGGCAGCGGCGCCGGCACGAACGACTCGTCCAGCCGGCTCTCCCTCGGCGACGACGGAGCCGGGGACCGTGCGCGAATCCGCGTCTCGGTCACATGCCAGGGTGACGAAACCGTGCAGATGGCCGTGTGGGCAGGACGGTTCGCATCGAACGGCGGGGAAGCGGGCAAGCGACTCACGTCACGCTCCGTCCACTGCGGACACGACGAGGACCTGTACGTGGTCACCTCAAGCGCGGCGATCACGATCGGCCCGACCGCCGGAGACGGCACCGTCGGCTGGTACGCGGCGGCCTACAGCGATCTCGCTGCGCGCACGCGCTGAGCAAGCACCGCAACAGCGGAGCAGCGAGCGCAGCGCTTGCCGCCAAGGGCGCAGGCCGATCCTCCGACCGGGCCGGTTTCCGGCCACACCACACGGCGGCCTGGAGGCGCGTGGCGGCGCCGCCACGCGCCTCCAGGCCGTCTTCCGGTCACGTCGGGGCGCGCCGGCGCGTCCCTAGGGTGGCGGGATGCGATCGCTCACCAAGCTCGATGACTGGAGCAGGTCCGACGTCGAGGCCGTCTTCACCCTGGCCGACGACTACCGCGACGGCCGAGGACCAGCGACCGCGGGCTCCGCGGTGATGTTCTTCCCGTCCACCAGCCTGCGGACCCGGGTCACGTTCGAACGGGGCGCCTCCCTGATGGGCCTGCAGCCGATCGTGTTCCCCGACACCACGCTCGACAAGCCGGAAGCATTGACGGACGTCGCGCAGTACCTGGCGGTGTGGGCTGACATCCTCGTCGTGCGCCATCCCGACCTCGCCGTCGTCGAGGATCTGGCCGCAGCAGCGGCACTGCCGGTGGTGAACGCGATGACCGACGAGAACCACCCCTGCGAGGTGCTGTCGGACCTGTACGCACTGCGGAAGCGAGGCGACATCGCGTCGCTCCAATACCTGCTCGTGGGCCCTGACGGCAACATCGCCAGGGCGTGGCAGGAAGCGGCTCGGGTCCTGCAGCTCGATCTGGTCCAATGCTGCCCCGCCGAGCTCGCTTCCCCGGGTGCGGTGTGGACGGACGAGCTGGAGACCGCCGTCCGGTCAGCGGACGTGGTCCTCACCGACGGCCCCGGCCAGCACGCCCGAGCCCTCGAACCGTTTCAGATCACGGCGGCCCTGCTCGACCTTGCCCCGACAGGGGTGCTCCTCGACCCGTGTCCACCCTTCGTGCGCGGTCGGGAGGTCAGCGCCGACGCGCTCGAACACGCTGCCTTCGTCGGGCACGCCTTCAAGGCGGCACTGCTGCCGGTCCAGCAAGCTGTCATGGCGCATTGCCTCGAACTGCCGTCCGCGACGCCGTAGGTTGGCGGTGTGAAGCCGCAGCCTGTCCGACGCAACCCGTGGTGGGCCGTCGCGCTCGTGTACCTGTTCGGGGGCGTGCTCGCGCTCGTCGCCGGTCGGATGCTCCCCTGGCAGGACCAGGACCGTCAGGATCCCGACTACTGATGCATGCGGTCGTCACGGCCGTGTTGAGATCGCGCCGGTTGGGTGGAACAACCCGCCGGTGAGCCCGTCGGGCTCGCGTCCGACTCAACATCGGCTACCGGGCCAATTCGCGTTCGTAGAGGCTGGAAGCGAGTTGGCGCCCGCCGTCGAGGGAGGTCACCGTCACATCGCGAACGTGCCGGAACCCGTGCTGTTCGTAGAATCGCCGCAAACCCGGGTTGTCCGTCGCGCAGTCAAGACGAACGCAGGCAGCCCCACGGTCGGCAGCTCTTGCCTCGACCCACGCGAGCAATCGTTGCCCGAGTCGGCTGCCCCGGTGCGTCTGAGCCACAGCCAGCCGGTGCACGTACAGCGCGGGGCCGTAGTCCACACCCCACGCCTCCGAATCCGATTCGGACACCGTGACCATCGCCACGATCACCTCGTCCTGGCGCGCCACGAAGAGATTCCCCTGCTCTGCGTCGCGCAGGAGAACGGCGTCGGGAACTGGGTCCTGCCACTGGTCGATCCCTCGCGCGCGGAGCCACTGCCGCGCACCATCGATGAGCGCCTGAGCCGCGGGGACATCAGCGATCGTGGCCGTTTCGATCGTCAGTACGTCTCGATCCATGGAATGACGCTACGGGAGCGGCCTCGCCGGAGGTGTGCTGAAGCGCCGCGCGCTCGGGGTCTGATGGCGATCGTTCCTCGAGGTTCGGATCACACCTGCAAGGTTGTGCTTCGTATTGATATGCAGAACTCTGGCTGGGTCCGCCGTGATCTCGGCGAGGAGGCGTAGGGGAAGAACATGACGAAGGCCGCGCAGCGGGGACGAGCGATGAGCGCGCCACGATTCGGGCTCTCGGTGCGCAGAGCCACCACCGTCGCCCTGATGATGGCGACCATCGGTGCCGCCTTGCTCGCGATCGACAACCTGCTCGGATTCGTCAGTGCACACCTCATCGCGGTGGGCTTCGTCACGATGGTCGCAGTGATCTCCGTGCCGGCCGGGGTGGTGGCCGCTGCGGGCGCCGCGCTCGCTCGCGACGGGGCACGCGTCCTCCTCGCCGTCGCCGTCGTCGGTTTCGTGGCCGCTCTGTCTCCAGCGACCGGTAGCCAACTGTGGCTCACCGTGTCGGTCGCGATGCAGGCCCTCGTCCCGTTGGCGTTCGCTGCGGGCGGGCTGCTCCCCGTCCGCAGCCAGCGCGAGTTCGCCGCCGTGCGAGTCCTGACGGTGATGCTCCTGGGGTTCGCCGCCGCCTGGATCATCGCTGCGTTCGTCCCGGTGGCGCTCGTGGCGTTCTTGGTCGTGCAGGCGGGCACACTGCTCGTCGCGGCCGTCCTCAGCATGGAATTCGTTCTTCGCCGGGTCCGGGGTCTTGCGCGTGAGCTGTGGTCGAGCGCGGAGGTGCGTTGAGGGGTCGGCTCACGGCTCCGCTTGACCGCGAGGTCAGTGGGCGGCGGTGCGCCTTCGGCGCGGTCCAGACACGCACCGGAGCCACGTGATCCACCTGCGGTAGAAAGGTGATGCCGTCGCACGAGTGAAGGACGCGCATTGCCGAGGGAGAGCGTCGTGGAGCGTCAGAGCAGGATCTCGTCCCGATCGACCGCAGCGCCTGCGCCGCACGGCGTCAGACGGATCATCGCGGTCAGTCTGGCGATCGCGGTGGCTGCGGCGGCCCTGGTCGGCATCGATGCGATCGCAGGGTCAGCCGTCGTGTCGAATACCTCGACGGTGACGGTCACGAAGGTCACCGCGTCCACCACCGCCACCTCGACCGGCACCGCCGTGCGCACCACCCTGAAGGTCAAGAACACCGCCTCGGTGCGGAAGCCGGCTTCCTCCGCTTGGCTGTACCTGTCCGCCGGCACCAAGAAGTACACGCTCGGCCGGGTCGCGGTGAAGGCACTCGCCGCTGGTTCGAGCACCTCGGTCACCGCAGTCCGCGGGACCCCTTCCCGCGCAGCAGCCGGCAAGTACTCCGTCCTCGCCTGCGCCGGTGCGTACTCGGCGAAGCAGTGCCGCACGTCGGCTGCGACCGTCACCACCAAGCCCACGAAGCGCGCGCGTCCGGAGACGGGCGTGATGCTCGACGTCGCTCGCGCCTACTACCCCGTGGCGTTGGTCAAGCGGTACATCGACCTGCTCGCCGACGACGGCGGCCGCTTCCTGCACCTGCACCTCACCGACGACCAGAACGTCGGGATCGAGAGCACGGTCCTCGGCCAGACCCTCGCGAACGCCGATCTCGACCACGGCGTCTACACGAGCCGGGTCACCCATCGCCCGTTCCTGAGCGCCGCGCAGGCGCGCACGATCGCCGACTACGCGGCGAAGCGGGGCATCGCGGTCGTGCCGGAGATCGACACTCCCGGCCACATGGCCGCCGCGTTCGCCCTGCTCGAGGCGCAGCACGGCACGAAGTGGGTCGACCGCATCCGTTCGGGTGAGAACGAACTCGACACGTCGGTGCCCGAGAGTCTCGCGCTGGCGAAGAAGCTCTCCGCCGAGGTGCAGCGGACCTTCCCCTCCAGCCGCACCGTGCACATCGGCGGCGACGAATGGGGCGACGACGTCACCGCCGCCCAACGCGTCGCCTGGATGAACGCGATGGCGGCCGCACTCGGCGACCGCGAGGTCTGGGCCTGGAACGACGGGATCGATCGGGTCACGGTCGGGCGACTCGACCCCCGCATCCACGTCACCTACTGGAGCTTCGACGGCGACACCGAGGACGCAGCGGAGCGCCGCGAACGCCGAGCGCGGCGGGCCAGTGCGGCCGACCTGCAGAAAGCCGGCATCGACCTGCTCAACTACAACTCGTACTACCTCTACGAGGTGCCGACCGACCTCGACCCAGCCGACAGCGAGTACACCGTCGCCGACCTCCGCGAGAATTGGTCACTCCGGGCGTGGGACGGCGACTCCGGTTCACTGCTCGCTGCTCCGATGTCGGGCGCGGCCGTCGCGATCTGGGGAGAAGACCTGGAGGCTCCGCCCTCTGACGCGCTCCTGCGGTGGAGCGCGCCGCACGTGACGGCGATGCTCGAGACCGCAGCCTCCTGACGGACGCGGGGCGGGCCTCCAGGCCGATCGCTGCAAGCGCCGGATCCGCCGGATCCGCCGGAACCGCCGCCCGCCTACCCGAGCGGCTCGACGCCGTAGCCGGCGACCACCGCACGCAACTCGTCCAGGTAGGCCTGCGCCTGCACGGTGAGGGGAACCGAGGCGTGAGCGATCCAGCCGATCTCGATGCGCTCATCGACGTCGAGGGGGATGGCGACGATCTCGGGGTCGAGGTCGTCACTGATGAGCCCGGTCGAGATCGTGTACCCGCCGAGGCCGATCATGAGGTTGAAGATCGTCGCCCGGTCCGACACACGGATCTCCCGCTTGCTCGACATCGTCGACAGGATCTCCTCGGCCAGGTAGAAGGAGTTGTTCGCGCCCTGGTCGAAGGTCAGGCGGGGCAGGTCGGCGAGGTCCTCGAGCGACGCGCGTTCCCGTGCCGCGAGCGGGTTCCGCTTGGCGACGAAGATGTGGGGCTGGGCGACGAACAGCGGGGTGAACACGACTCCGGCGTCCCGCAGCAGCTTGCCGAGCACCTGCGTGTTGAAGTCGTTGCGGTAGAGGATGCCCACCTCGCTGCGCAGGGTGCGGACGTCCTCGATGATGTCCCAGGTGCGCGTCTCTCGGAGCGAGAACTCGTACTCGTCCGCAGCCGCCGCCTCGACCATCCGGACGAAGGCCTCGACCGCGAACGAGTAGTGCTGGGCGGACACCCCGAGCAGACGACGCGACCGTTGGCCGCCGACGTACCGCTGCTCGAGGAGCGAGACCTGCTCGACGACCTGTCGGGCGTAGCCGAGGAACTCGACGCCGTCGACGGTGAGCACGACCCCTCTGGCCGAGCGGGTGAAGAGCGGGCGGCCGATCCGCGTCTCGAGGTCCTTCATCGCCGCGGACATCGTCGGCTGCGACACGTAGAGCAGATCGGCCGCTGCGCTGATCGAGCCCTCCGTCGCGACCTCGATGAAGTACCGGAGCTGCTGCAGGGTGATGTCGTTCGAGACACGGGCCATAGGCCGAGGCTATACCGGTGCATAGCGTCTCGGTATTACCTGATGGCTCACCGTTCCCGCCATGATCGAGGCACCCCTTCCCCAGCGCCCGCGGGCGCTCGACGAACAGATTGCCGACCATGGCGAACGACTTCACCTTCAGCATCACCCGGACCCGGTTCGACGAGGACTACTCCCCCGCGGACAGCTCCCGGCTGACCACGAACTTCGCGAACCTGGCGCGCGGCGAGCGTCGGCAGGAGAACCTGCGTGCAGCGCTGGCGATGATCGACGGGCGCGCGAACGACCTCGCGGGGGCTTCTGCTGACGGTGCCGGTGACCGCTACCGCCTGCAGCTCGACATCGTCTCGGTGGCGCTGCAGTTCTCCGACGGCGGGGCGGACGCGGAGTTCCCGCTGCTCGAGATGCTCGACGTCACGATCGTCGACCAGCACACCGGCGAGCGCCACCGCGGGATCCTCGGCAACAACTTCTCGTCATACCTGCGCGACTACGACTTCTCCGTCCTGCTGCCCTCATCGCCGGGCTTGCCGTCTGACTTCGGGGCGCTGCACGGGGCGCTCTTCCAGCGCTTCCTGGAGTCCGACGCCTTCCACGCCGACTTCGACACGGAGCCGGTCGTCTGCATCAGCGTCTCGACGAGCCAGACCTACCGGCAGAACGGGTACGTCCACCCGGTGCTCGGCGCCGAGTACGAGCACGAGCACTCCTCGCTCACCGACGACTACTTCGGCCGGATGGGCATGCGGGTCCGGTACTTCCAGCCCGCCGGAGCGGCAGCCCCGCTCGCGTTCTACACGCGCGGCGACCTGACCGGCGGCTACACGGACCTCCAGCTGATCGGGACGATCGCCACCATGGAGACGTTCCAGAAGATCTACCGTCCGGAGATCTACGCCGCGAACACCCCAGCCGGCAGCACCTACCGCCCCACCCTCGACCACACCGACTTCACGCCCACCCCGGTGACCTACGACCGCGAGGAGCGGAGCCGCCTCGGGATCACGCAGGGGCGCTGGACCGAAGAGCACCTCGTGACACCGCACGGCGCGCTCCTCTCCCGTTTCGCTGCCGAACCCGTCCCCGCCCGCTGACCGTCTGGACCGCCACTCCCATGAGCTCTCTCCTCCCCACTTCGATCGTCGGCAGCCTGCCGAAGCCGTCCTGGCTCGCCGAGCCCGAGCGACTCTGGTCCCCCTGGCTGCTCGAGGGTGCCGCCCTGGTCGAGGGCAAGCAGGATGCCCTGCGCTCCGCCGTGCACGAGCAGGAGCACCGCGGGATCGACATCGTCAGCGATGGCGAGCAGACCCGCCAGCACTTCGTCACGACGTTCATCGAGCACCTGGACGGCATCGACCAGGAGCGCAAGGAGACCGTCCGGATCCGCGACCGCTACGACGCTGCTGTCCCCACGGTGGTCGGCGCCGTGAGCCGTCCCGCCCCGGTGTTCGTCGACGACGCCAGGTTCCTCCGCGCGCAGACCGACCGGCCGATCAAGTGGGCGCTCCCCGGCCCGATGACGATGATCGACACCCTCTCCGACCAGCACTACAAGAGCCGCGAGAAGCTGGCGTGGGAGTTCGCCACGATCCTGAACGAAGAAGCCCGCGAGCTCCAGGACGCGGGCGTCGACATCATCCAGTTCGACGAGCCCGCCTTCACCGTCTTCCACGACGAGGTGCAGGACTGGGGCGTCGCCGCGCTCGAACGCGCGACCGAGGGCCTGCGCGTCGAGACCGCCGTGCACATCTGTTACGGCTACGGCATCGAGGCGAACAACAAGTGGAAGGAGACGCTCGGGGCCGAGTGGCGGCAGTACGAGCAGTCCTTCCCGCTGCTGCAGCAGTCGTCGATCGACATCGTCTCGCTGGAGTGCATCCACTCGCACGTGCCGCTCGAGCTCGTCGAGCTGATCCGGGGCAAGAAGGTGATGCTCGGGGCGATCGACGTCGCGACCGAGACCGTGGAGACCCGGGAGGAGGTCGCGGAGGTGCTGCGTCGGGCGCTCGAGTTCGTCGATGCGGACAAGCTCATCCCGAGCTCGAACTGCGGGATGGCTCCGCTGGCGCGGGGGGCGGCGCTGGACAAGCTCAGCGCGCTGTCCGCTGGTGCGGACATCGTGCGGGCCGAGCTCGCTCGCGTCGCGGTGCCGGCTGCGCGCTAGCGTCCCGATCCGCCCGGACGGCTCGCCTCGGCAACGGGGCGGGCCGTCTTCCATCTCACGTCCGGCAGGGGCTCGCGTCCCGGGCCGGTCTGGAGGCGCGGCTCGGTTCCGGCGATCAGGTCGCGGTCGTCATTCCTGGCCGTCGAGGCTCATCTTCTCGAAGTCCCCCGCGATGCACTGTGAGCTGCCATCGATCGTGTACCCGCGGGGATCCGCGCGGAAGTCAGAGGAGCTCACCGGGCCACCCCTGCCCCGGACGCCGAGGATCGGGTCCTCGCCGCCGGTCTGGTACCGCTCGGTCGTGACCCCGAGCTCCTCCCAGTGCTGTTCCACCGCCTCGACGTCGATCTTCGGGTCAGCGCTCGCGGAGCGGACCATGGCGTAGACGTACTGGACGCCCCCTTGCCCGAGACCCCGGCCGCACTTCCCAAGCCCCGGACCGTCGCTGACTTGCCAGCCGTCACCGACCACGTCGGACGAACCCTCGACGAACGTGACGATGGACTGCTTCGCTTCTTTCGTGTTCATGCCGAACCCTTCGCTGCAGCCGGCGAGGACGGCGACGGCAAGCAGTACGGCTGCTGCCGACCGGAGGACGATGACGGCTTTTCGCCGAGGTTGTTTCATTTGGCAGCCCCACCCTGTTCGGTTTACTTCTGCGATGTTCGCATGATCATCGCGTGAGCCGTTTGGCTGGCCCGCTACGGCGTACCCGACGCTTTGCAGCGACTGCGTGTCGTCGTCGAGGTAACCGCCGCGGGACCAGGAGCGAACTCCGGGGTCGTGGAAGGATCCGAGACTGCGCTCCGTCCGCCGCAGAAGCTCATGACATCCCTGCTTGCCCACACCGCATCGGCGTGGATCTCGTCGACTCAATGAATACTGTCCGGGGCCCCCGCCACACGAAAGACGCGGGCGATGCAAGAGGCCTCATCGGCTTCCCCACAGCGGTAGGCTCGCTATTGCGGGGGGAAACATTGGGGGATCTCGTGGGTGCGATACCGTTCGACGACGCCGTGGCCGATCGTCTGGCCCAGGCTGCGAAGACTGCGGCTGATGTCATGCGGGCGCAAGCCGGCGCTAGGCGTGGAGCTGCTGAGGACGCGGCTCAGGACTTCAAAGGTGCCTACGCGGGCCGCTTCATCGAATCCGTGGGTGTAGAAGCCGGGGACCGTCTGAAGCTCGCTTCTGTCTTGGACGGCCTCAGCGAAGCCGTGACCGCCGCCAAGGCTGATGCCGAGAAAGAGCGCACACGTCTTCACGACCTCAAGGCTTGGCAGAAGCGGCAGGACGAACGACACGCAGCCGAAGCCGCCGCCCCGCTCGGCCCGATCAGCCTTCCTCCTGCGCGGCCGTTCGACATCAAACCTTCAGAGATTCCCGTTCGACCTGTCCCGATCGAAGCATCCTTCACTCCGCGCGGGCGTGTTCGCACTGGTCTGGGCACGGGGCACGGCAGAAGCTCCGCCGTCCCATCCACGCTGCGGTCCTTCGCGACGATGACCAGAGCAAAGGACACGGCGTTGGCGACTCAGGCTGTCTCGGTGAAGAACGCTTGGTCGGCGTTCACTGGCGCCTGCACTTGGGTACCGGTTACAAGCGCGACCTTCGCTGGTGGTTTCGAGCGTCTGCTCGAGGAGAACGAGGCAGACGCCGCGTGGGTGGAACGAATCGCGCAAGCGTTCGAACGTGCGGGCGGAGACGGCTTGCTGTCCAACGTGTCGCTTGACGCCGCGGACGCAAACGATCTACCCGCGCGGTTCCGGGACCTGTTCCGGGAGGGAGCCACTCCCGCAGAAGTCGCAGCGTTCTGGGCGAGGCTCGGCTACACGAAAGCGGACGAGCGCGACCTCGCCGCTCTCCCAACGAGCGCGCTGAGCAAGCTCGGCAACCTTGAGGGGGTTCCGTACTGGGCGCGAAACACCGCGAACGTCGCCGTACTTGATCAACGTATTGCCGACGCTCGGAACTTCCTCAACGGGCTCAACCAGCCCTCGAACCAAGACCAACCAGCTCGCGCTGCAAATGCTCGGGACCTTCGCGCACTCGAGAACATCAAGACCTCACTGGTCCAGGGGCGACGTGCCGGAGAGCGCTCCCTCATCTCTCTGACGGGCGATCACCCTCCGCTCGCTGCGGTGTCGATCGGTGACCTCGACACCGCCAAGAACGTCACTCTCGCCGTTCCCGGCATGGCGTCGAGTTCCGAGAAGATGACCGGCTGGGCCGATGCCTCCCAGCGGATCTTCGACGAGCAAGGGCGGGTGCACGGCGAACCCGAGAGGGCCGTTGTTGCCTGGATGGGTTACGACTCTCCCCCCATTCCGGGTGCTGGCAATGTCGACCCCGGTGTCTGGCAGAGCGACTACGCGAAGGCGGGTGGCAAGAATCTCGCAAACACACTGCGAGGGCTTGAGGCCGTCCGCGCTGGAAGCGCGCCGACCACGAACGTCGTCGCGCACTCTTACGGCACGACGACCGCCGCCTTCGCATTGACCGAGGAGGGCGTCCACGTCGACTCGCTGGTCACGCTAGCTTCCGCTGGGCTTCCTGACTCAGTACCGAACGCCTCGACCCTCCATGCCGATGAGGTGTACGCCGGTCAGGCCGAGTACGTCAACCCCATCACTGATGGCACCATCCCGCGGCTCCGCGAGGGGAAAGGTGACCAGTGGGCCTCGGTCGGACGAGAGTTCAGTGACGATCATCATGTCGATCCCAGTACGCCCGGGTTCGGTGCTCACACCTTCGGCGCGGACGGCGATGGCCCGCTCGTGGGTGTGACGGACCACGGCGTGCATACGTCCCACGACACCGGCTATCTCGACCGCGACACACAGTCGCTCCGTAACGTCGCTTACGCCACGACCAATCAAGAAGGGAAGCTCACGAAGTGAACCCTCAGCATCAGCAACCACCACGAATCCGCCGATCACGAGTAGCGACTTGGCTCGACGCATGATTCAACGAACTCCCCAGCTGTTGGCGGTTCGACTGTCGGCCACCATCGCCGTGGTCGTCGCAGCAGCATTGTCATTGACCGGATGCAACGGAGGAACCACCGTGGAGAACGAGCAGACCCCGACGGACGCAAAAGAAGCCATCGTGGCGATCGTCGACGACACCGCGAACGCGGTCGGCGGCGCGTGGTCGGTGGCGAGCGGACCGGCAGTTCAAGGATGCAATCGCGACAACGGCGGACGCGGCGCTGCGTACTTCTACACGAAGATGCGGGAACAGCGCAGTGGCGATCCCGCCGAAGATGTAGCGAACGTCGAACGGCTCTGGAAGGAGAAGGGGATCAAGACCGAGCGCTACAAGAGTGGCGGCGCGGATCCGACGCTCGGCCTGCGAGGTGTCGGTGGCCCGATGAAGAGCATCGACTTCCTCGCCGACGAACGCGGGTACAGTCTCGACGCCGTCTCTTCCTGCACCGCCGGCGACGCGGAGGAACTCCAGCGCAACGGGGAGTGAACCAGGAAGCGCATGAACTCGAGGCCGCTGGCGTCGACATCATCCAGTTCGACGAGCCCGCCTTCACCGTCTTCCACGACGAGGTGCAGGACTGGGGCGTCGCCGCACTCGAACCCGCTACCGAAGGCCTGCGCGCCGAGACCGCCGTGCACATCTGTTACGGCTACGGCATCGACGCCAACAACAAGTGGAAGGAAACGCTCGGGGCGGAGTGGCGGCAGTACGAGCAGTCGTTCCCGTTGCTGCAGCAGTCATCCATCGACATCGTCTCGCTGGAGTGCACCCACTCGCACGTGCCGCTCGAGCTCGTCGAGCTGATCCGGGGCAAGAAGGTCATGCTCGGGGCGATCGACGTTGCGACCGAGACCGTGGAGACCCCGGAGGAGGTCGCGGAGGTGCTGCGTCGGGCGCTCGAGTTCGTCGATGCGGACAAGCTCATCCCGAGCTCGAACTGCGGGATGGCGCCGTTGGCGCGGGGCGCGGCGCTCGGGAAGCTCAGTGCGCTGTCCGCGGGTGCGGACATCGTGCGGGCCGAGCTGGCGAACTTCGCGGTGCCGGCAGCGCGGTAACGGCGCGGCTCCGGACCGGCCTGGAGGCACGGCTCGGCTCCGGCAGGCGGGTCACGTCCGTGAGTCCTGGCTGTCCAGGCTCATCCGGTCGAAGTTCCCCACGAAGCACTGCGAGCTGCCGTCGATGGTGTACCCGCGGGGATCGGCCCGGAAGTCCGAAGACTGTACTGGGCCACCGCCACCTCGGACGCCGAGGATCGGGTCCTCGCCGCCGGTCTGGTAGCGCTCGGTCGTGACCCCGAGGTCCTTCCAGTGCTGCTCCACCGCCTCGACGTCGGCCTTCGGGTCAGCGCTCGCGGACCGGACCATGGCGTAGGAGTACTCGACGCCGCGGACGCCCGGGGCGAGGCCGCACTTCCCGAGCCCAGGGCCCTCACTGACCTCCCAGCCGTCCCCCACCACGTCAGTCGAGCCCTCGACGAACGTGACGATGGACTCCTTCGCCTGCTCGGGAGTCTTCCCGATGCCGGCGCTGCAGCCGGTGAGGACGACCACCATGAACAGTGCGGCTGCGGTCGCCCGGAGGCCGGCGACGGCCCCCCACCGAGTGGGTGCCACGCGGAAGTTCCTCGCAGACCGGTCGGCGTCTGCGAGGCGCACCCTCGTCCGGAGATCAGCGCTGCCGGACAGGATCGCTCCACTTCGGGAACGGCTCCGAGACACCCGGCTCGGATTCATCGGGGAAGTCGGCGGGGTCGCGCAGTGCGATCGCCTTGATGAGCTCCGGAGCATCGTGTGCCCAGAACGCCTTGCTGTACACACCGAGCGAGTACTGCCCGTTCGGCCGCACGTTCCAGGTCACCCACCATCCGTCACCGGTGTCGGCCCGGACCTCGTGATCCGTACCGACCTTCGCGTTGCTCCAGCGCCACCCTTCTTCATCGAAGTAGCGCTGCATCGGATCGAGGTCCTCCACCGCGCCGGTCGCACCCTCCGGTTCGATGATCCGTACGGCACGGAACGCGTAGGAGTTCTCCTTGGTCGCACCCTCCGGCGCCTTTCCAAACGCGTCGTCGCCTGCGGGCAGAGGACGGACGTCTCCGCCGTTCCAGTACCACGTGCCGTCCGAGATCTGTCGTTGTGCGGCTGCGAGCACGGCCTGCCCGTGCTCGTACCGCTCGCCAGCCAGCTCGAACTCGTCCTGCAACGAGAGATCGGCTACCTGCGCCTGGGTCTTACCTGCTGCGTCTTGCGCGTCCTGTCCGGTCACGTCGCCTCCTCTGCCTGCGCCGCCTGAGACGCATCCGGTCGTCACGAGCACCACGGCCGCGAGCATGGTCACGATCGCGCCGCGCAGTCGGGGACGAAACTTGACGCTCATGGCCCCATCTTCCCGTCTGCGACGATCTGCGCCAGCGTGCGGAGCGTGGTCGAGTCGTTCGAGAGGTACCCGACGTCGTCCGAATCGGAGTCGTGCCGCATGTCGTGGCCCGTCACCCCTCTCGTACCCTCGGCTGCTTCCGAGGAGAACTCCTGCACGCCGTCGAACCCGAGCGGATATGCCCGGGTTGCCACGCCCAGCCGCCGACCGACCGGCGCGAGCGGATCGTCCTTCGCGTACACGTTCGCGGCGTGGACGTCGTCGATCTCGGTCCCGCGCGGGAAACCGACGGACCCGTACGACACGAACGAGTCGCCCTAGCAGTGGTGTCCGCACTCGCCCTCGAGATCGGCAGCGCGGTCCTCGTGATGTGGTTGACGTGGAGAGCTGCGACCGGGCAGCTCGGCCGGAACGACCTCGCCGACGTCCGGACGCGCGTCACGATGTCCAGCGACGACGCCTGGCGGACCGGGCACCGAGCGGCGCTGCCTCCGACGCTGGTCTCGAGCGTGATCAGCGTCCTCTGGTGCGCGGTGTGCATCATCGCGCCCGCGCTCCGCACCCCTGCACCGGTGATCTTCTCGTCGGTCATCCTCGTGGGCGGCGCAGTACTCTCCATTCCTGCTGCCTACCTCGCGGTCCGCCGAGCGGCGTTCGAGGATCAGACCGGTCACGGGGACGCGCAGACTGACACACCGGCGTCAGGCCGAGGGCGTTGACTGCAGACATGATCACGAAGGACCAGATCCACGAAGTGGAGCACGCGACCGTCCGGGACCGCGACGGCGCAACAGTCGGCAAGGTCGCGCAGGTGTTCCCCTCCGACGAGGACGGCAGCGCCGCGTTCGTCAGCGTCGCGACCGGACTCCTCGGGGGTTACACCGCGCTCGTCCCGGTCGAGGACGCCACGTTCGACGGCACGGACCTGCACGTCGGGTACACGAAGAGCGCGATCAAGGGGGCGCCCTCCCCGGGAGCCGGGAACACCTTGTCCGTCACCGAGGCGAACGCCGTCCGCAAGCACTTCGGGCTGTCGCCCGCAGGCAAGACGACCGGCGACATGGGCGACCCTCACGAGAACCTCGACCAGGCCGGTACCGGTCCGGCTGGCGCGGACGACACCGAGGGCGCAGGGACGACCCCACCGGCGTGATCGTGCGGAGCGCGGAGCGCGGAGGCTAGCACGCTGGACGGGGCACCTCGGGGTGGACAAGAGGCCGAGGAGCCCCGCCGCGTCAGCCCTTGACCGCGCCCGCCGTGAGGCCCTGCACGATCCACCGACTCGCGAACGCGAACAGCACCATGGTCGGGATGACGGTCAGGACCGCGGCCGCCGACATGGGTCCCCAGTCGATGTTGAAGCTGCTGATGAAGCCGTTGATCGCGGTCGGGAGGGTCTTGTTCGCGTCGCTGTTCATCAGGGTCGTCGACAGGAACAGCTCGTTCCAGCAGTTGACGAAGTTGAAGATGAACGCGGCGACGATCCCCGGCTTCATCACGGGCACGATCACGCGGAAGAGCGCGCCGAACCGCGAGCAGCCGTCGATCATGGCCGCTTCCTCGAGTGCGGCGGGGACGTTCGCGAAGAACCCGCGGAGCATGACGGTGCTGAACGGGATGCACACGGCGATGTAGATGAGGACGAGCCCGACCCGGTTGTCGACCAGCTCGAGGCGCGTCATGAGTAGGTACAACGGCCCCAGCGCGATGAACGATGGGATCATCTGGGTCACGAAGAACGCCGTCAGCAGCGCGCCTTTCGTCCGGAACTCGAAGCGGGAGAGCACGTAGCCGGACAGCAACGAGATCACCGTCGCGGTGACTGCGGCCGCCAGGCTGACGACCAGGCTGTTGACCACGTAGACGCCGAACTGCGACTTGGCGAACAACCCGATGTAGTTCTGCAGCGAGAACTCCGTCGGCCAGTACGTGAGCGGCCGACTGAAGATCGAGCCGGGCGCCTTCAGCGACGTGATGGTGATCCAGTACAGCGGGAACAGTGTGATGAGGAGCCACAGCCCGAGGAATCCGAATCGGACGAACCGGGCTGAGCGGGTCTCGTGGTCGATCATCGGGTCTTGGGTCCCTTCTCCCGCATCGCGAGCAGGTAGAACACGGAGAACACGAGCAGCACGGCGATGACGATGAGCCCGAGCGCCGAGGCCCGTCCGTAGTCGCCGCGCTGGGTGGTCTGGATCATCCACGTGGTGATGATGTGGGTGCGGTCGGCGGGGCCGCCGCCCGTCATGCCGTAGATGATGTCGGGGAAGTTGAAGATCCAGATGACCCGCAGGAGCACCGTGAGGGCGAGCGTGACGCGGATGTACGGGATCACGATCGAGAAGAGCGTGCGGACCTTGCCGGCCCCGTCGAGCGCGGCGGCTTCGAGCATCTCGTCGGGCACGGACTGCAACGCCGCGAGGCTCATGATCGCGAAGAACGTGACGCCGTACCAGATGTTCGCGATGAGCACGGCGACCATGGCGGTCGCCGGGTCAGCGAGCCAGTTGATCGGCTCGTCGATCAGTCCGACCTTGGCGAGCAGGTCGTTGACGACACCGAACTCGCTGTTGAACATCCAGCGGAACAGGATCCCGATGAGGAACCCGGACACCGCCCACGGGAAGAACACGAGCGCCTGGTACAGCCCACGGAACCGGAACTTGCGTCGCAGCCACAAGGCGAGGGCGAACCCGATCACGAACTGCGGCACGAGCGAGGCGACGACCCAGACGACCGAGTTCCGGAGCACCGTGTAGAAGACGGGGTCGGTGAGGATGTCGCGGAAGTTGCCGAGCCCCACCCACGACGTGTCGCTGAGGTTGTTGAGGTTCCAGTTGCGGAACGCCATCTGACCGCCCGCGAACAACGGGTAGTAGACGAACACCGCCACGAAGACGAGTGCGGGTGCCATGAACCCGAGGAGACTGAGCCCCTTCCGCTTCGTGAAGGTGCGGCGACCCGCGAGTGAGGAGCCGCGCCTCCTCGGGTCGTTGCCTCCGCTTCGACCGCCGGGGGCCGGACGAGTCGTGCCGGCCCCCGACACCGCGGACGGCGCGGTGGACGCGTCCTGGACCGTCACTTTGCGTCCTTCTCGGTCCAGTACTCGTCCCAGCTGGCGAGCAGTTGCTTGCTCGTCATGTCGCCGACGAGGACCCGCTGCAGCTCAGAGTCGGCCTTCTGGGTCCACTCGGTCCACCATGCGACGGTCCGCGGCTGCACGACGGGGATGTAGGTCTCCGGTGCGTCGGTCATCGTGACGTAGCTCGCCCAGGCGCCCTCGCTGTAGAACGGGTCCTCGGTGGCGCTGGTGAGGATCGGGACGAGGCTGTTCTCCTTGGTGAAGCGCGTGGAGGCGTCGCCCGACGACAGGAACTCGATCAGCTTCGCCGCCTCGGCCTTGTGCTCACTCGACTCAGCGGTGCCCCAGCCCGACGTGGCGACGGCCTGGGCGGCTTTCCCGGTCGGCCCGGTCAGCAGGGGTGCCGTGGTCCACTGGTCGGCCTCGATGGCCGTCGAGGTCCCGATCGCGCTGATGACCTCGGGGTCCTGCAGCAGGAACGCGGTCGAGCCGTTCGAGAAGCCCTCGACCATCTCCGGGTAGCCCCACGCGACGCTCGACGGCGGCGAGGCCTTCTCGAAGAGGTCGAAGTACATGTCGGCGGCGTCCTGGGCTTCCGGTGCCGAGAAGATCGTGTCGCCGTTCTCCAGTCGGAACGCGTTCTCGGTGTCGAGGTCGTCGGCCACGTAGGCCTCGATGGCGGTGACGAGGTTGGAGTTGCCGTTCATGCCACCGCGGAAGGCGTAGCCGTAGTCGCCGTCACCCGACTCCTGCACCGCCGTGGCCTGCTCGAGCAGGTCGTCCCACGAGGCGGGCGGGGCGTCGAACCCGGCGTCCTTCGTGAGGTCCGTGCGGTAGAAGAGGCTCAATCCGTAGAAGCCGTAGGGGATGTAGTAGACGGTGCCGTCGTCGTTCTTGGCGTAGTCGACGGCGTTCTCGGTCAGGTCGTCCCAGCCGGACCAGTCGTCGAGTTCGGTCGACATGTCGCTGATCCAGCCGTTCGCACTGAAGGGCCCGACCGTCGTGTCGCGGACCTCGAGCACGTCGACACCGTTGCCGGACTGCAGCATCTGCTGGATCTTCTGGTCGGCCTGGTCGGTCGGCGGCGAGATGAGCTCGACCCGGATGTCGGGGTTCTCGTCCTCGAAGTCGGCGAGGAGCTCCTTGAGGAGCGTCGTGCGCGTCGGGTTCGTCAGGCTCTCGACCATCTGCAGGGTGACGGTGCCGTCGCTGCTGCTCGGGGCGGAGCAGCCTCCTGCCAGCAGCGCGGTGGCGAGGCCCAGGCTGAGCGCCGCGATCATCTTGGTGCTTTTCACGGTTGTCCTTCGTGTCAGGTGGAGCACGTGTCGTCAGGGTCGGACGGGTGGTGCGGTCGGAGGTCCTCAGTCGGTGCGGGCCCAGTCCGCGAGGACGGGCACGCAGCGTTCGGCGAACGACTCGTAGTCGGCAGCGGTGTTGTAGACGTGGGTCGACAGCCGCAGGTAGCCCACGCCCGCGAAGGCCGTGAACGCGCACTCGACGCCGAGCTCGTCCAGGACGCGGTCGCGGAGCGCGTTGCCCTCGCCGTGTCCGGCGGCGAGCACTCCGGGCAGCCGCACGAGGCGGAGCGCACCGACGGGCATGCCGACGTCGACGCGGTGATCCTCGCCGGTGATCGCCGAGAAGGCTCCCGCCACGACGTCGACGGCGTGGTCGGCCAGATCGGACATGTACCGGCGAGCCGTGTCCCACCCCCACGTGTCGCCGATGAGGTCGAGCGACGTCGATGCCGCGAGCCAACCGGTGAGGTCGAGGGTGCCCTGGGTGTCGAAGCGCTCCGGGTAGGGGTCGGTCGCACCCCACGAGTCGATCGACGGGTTGAGCTCCTGGGCGAGCGGGCCGCGGGCGACCAGGACGCCGGTCCCCCGGGGCGCACAGGTGAACTTGTGCAGGTTGCCGACCCAGAAGTCGCACTCGAGGTCGGCGAGCGGATCGGCGAGCAGTCCGGGCGCGTGCGCACCGTCGACCAGGACGGGTACCCCGAGCTGCGCGGCGTGCCGTGCCACCGCCCCGACCGGCAGGCGCCGCGCCGTGGGGGACGTCACCTGGTCGATGACGACGAGGGACGTCGCGTCGGTGATGCTGTCCGTGATGATCCCGGCTGCCGTGTCGTGGTCGGCGTCGAGCGGGACCGAGACGGTGCGGACGCGGCCGTTCCAGCGCCGGGCGAGTCGCTCGGCACCCATCGTGACCGCTCCGTAGCCGTGGTCGGTGACGAGGATCTCGACCCGGCGGCCCACCGGCAGGCTCGAGTAGACGACACTCGCGCCGGCACTCGCGTTCGCGACGAACGCCGTGTCCCGGACGTCGGTGCCGAGGAACTCGGCGACGCCGCCGCGCGCCTGCGCGACGAGCCCGGGCAACGGCGGGAACCACGCGACCGGGGCTGCTTCCATCACGTCACGGAGGCGCTGCTGCTCGACCTGCGTGGCGCGGGGCACAGCGCCGAACGAGCCGTGGTTGAGGTGGCCGAGGTGCGGGTCGAGCGTGAACGCAGCAGCCGCCGGCCGCCCGTCCTGGAGCGTCAGCGGCTCGGGGCCGACCGCGGGATCGGTTCGAGCGGCGTCGGTGGTCGTCGCGAATGCCATGCCGGCAACACTAGGAAGTCATCAGATGACTCCGGTTTCGACTGCGTTACGAACGTGTCAACAGCCCGATCAAGTGCAAGGACATCAGATGAGTCGCTTGTCGAAGCGCGTTGATGGGGCGTCTTCATGCCGGTAGGCTCGCCCGGAAGAGAGGGGCACGATGTCCGCGGTCGACGATGCCTTCCACGGCCTGCGTCACATGATCAGCTCGGGGCGCCTCGGCGCCGGGCAGCGGTTCCCGCCCGAGGCGGACCTCTGTCAGGAGCTCGGGGTCTCGCGTGGGTCGTTGCGCGAGGCTGTCCGCATGCTCTCCGCCCTCGGTGCCGTCGAGTCCCGCCACGGATCCGGCGTCTACGTGTCGGCGCTCCGCCCCGAGGACATCATCGGCAGCCTCGCCCTCACCGTCGGCCTGCTGCCACTGTCCGGACTCCTCGACGTGTACGAGTTGCGCCGGGTGCTCGAGAGCCACGCCGCGGCACAGGCCGCCGCACGCGCCAGCGCCGACCTGCTCGACGAGCTCGACGGCGTGCTCGACGCGCTCGAGGCCACCACGGACGTCGAGGAGTCCGCACAGCTCGACTCCGACTTCCACGAGGCGATCGCCCGGGCCGGAGGCAACCCGACCATGGTCGCGCTGCTCGGCGTGTTCCGGAGCCGCAGTCGCGCGTACCAGATGTTCGACATGCCGGACGGGCAGACCATCAAGCACACCAGCGACCAGGCGCACCGGGCCATCGCACGGGCCATCCGGCAGCGCGATCCGGTCGCGGCAGCCACGGCGGCGGCGAGCCACGTCGCACAGACGGAGCAGTGGCTGCGGCACTACCGTCCCGACCCGACGCGCTGACACGCACGGCGGAACAGGTTGTCTGCAACCAGCGGAGCGGCCGTGGGGTGGGCGACCCGAACGAGGACCCCGACCAGGCCGGCACCAGCCCGGCGGGCGCAGACGACACCGAGGGTGTGCGGACGACGCCACCTGGGTGAGCGCTTCTGGAACCCGCACCGTCGCGCCCGCTGGATGCGCGCCTCCAGACCCGGACAGGAGGCGCGGCGGCACCCCGCCCCGCCGGTCACGTCGCCGCAGCGCCACCCCAGCACGCGCCGACGTTCAGTCCCAGGGATCGTCCGCGGTCCCGAGGCGCTCCTTGCCAAGCGGCGTGATCGGCAGGGCCGCGAGGCTCGCGATCCCCACTTGCAGGAGCGCCGCTCGCGAGGTCCCGACGCGTCCGATCGCCACCATCCCCTCGATGACCGCGCAGAAGTAGGTGCCGAGCGCCTCGGCGTCGGCATCGGCCTCGACCTCGCCTGCCGTCTGCGCGTCGACGATGCAGGCCGTGTAGCCCGCGCGGATGGTGTCGAAGGCTTCAGAGACGGTCGCGGCGACCTCCGCGTCACGGGCCGACAGCTCCACCGCCGCGCGGAGCAGCAGCGAGGGCGCCCCCTGTGCTGCACCGTGCTCGACCGCAACGGACACCAGCTGCGTCCGGATCCGCGCGATGGGGTGCTCGGAACTCCGCATGACGGACTGGACAACCTCGACTGCCTCCGCGGTGTCGCTGAGGCAGGCGCGCATGAAGAGTTCCTTCTTGCCTCCGAACGTGTTGTAGAGGCTCTGCCGCCCGAGTCCGGTTGCCGCGAGCAGGTCGTCGAGGGATGTGCCGTCGAAGCCGGACTCCGCGAACGTGCGTCGTGCGCGCTCGACCACGTCGGCCTCGTCGAACTTGCGCGGTCTGGGCATGTGGACTCCTCGAAACTCGTTGTTGACTGATCAGTCAAGCACGGCGTACTGTTCTGGACCAAGCAGTCAACAACAACTCCAGGAGGACACCATGGTCGGAGCACTGCAAGACAAGACCGCACTCGTCACGGGCGGAACCTCGGGCATCGGACTCGCGGTCGTGCGCCGGTTCGTCGCCGAGGGGGCGCACGTCTTCGTCACCGGGCGGCGGCAGGAGGCGCTCGACGCCGTGCGCGACGAGCTCGGCGACGCGGTCACGACGATCCGCGCCGACGCCGCCCGAGCGGAGGACATCGCAACCGTCTTCGCCGCGGTCGCCGAGCGCGGTCGCGGGCTGGACGCCGTGCACGCGAACGCCGGCGGCGGGGAGTTCAGGTCGCTCGACGCCGTCACCGCTGAGGACTTCGAAGCGACGTTCGGCACCAACGTCCGCGGGACCACCCTGACCGTCCAGGGCGCCTTGCCGTTCCTGCACGAGGGGTCCGCCGTCGTCGTCACCGGATCGACGGCAGCGTCCGGCTCCGAGCCGTCGTTCGGCCTGTACGGGGCGTCGAAGGCCGCGATCGCTGCCCTCACCCGCACGTGGGCAGCCGAGCTCGCGCCGCGCGGTGTCCGGATCAACACGGTCGTCCCCGGGCCCACCGAGACCCCGGGTCTCGCCGGCCTCGCTCCGGGCAACCCGAACGCGATGCTCGAGCAGATGGCGAGCGGGATGCCGTTCGGCCGCCTCCTGCATCCAGAGGAGGTCGCCGCCACGGTGCTGTTCCTCGTGTCCGACCAGAGTTCGGGGATGACCGGTAGCGAGCTCCTCGTCGACGGGGGCAGCGGCATCGCCTGATCGCGTCAGCCGCCCGGCGGGTCTGCATGAAGCTACCTGCACGCCGCCGGCACCTCGTGGGGTCTCGGATTCTTCCCCCCTCCCAGCAGCGCAACCTCTCCTTGCGTCCGCCGCCCGTCCCGCCGATCGGCTGCCGGCGCTGTCTCGACAGCCGATCCCTTGCTGAGGGGGGGTGCTCGTCAATCGGCGAGGACGAGACGGGCACCGGTGTTGGTGGTCAGCTGCGCATGGAGACACGGCGCTGCATCACCTGGCGAGTAGTGACGAACACCGCACCGGCAAGCACGATGTGCACCAGGACGAGGGCGATGGCGTCGGGCTCGACCCACGTGATCGTCCAGCCCGACTCCAACCAGCCCGTGCCGCCGAGCACGGTGCGGGTCACGCTGAGTTGTGTCCAGTGGAAGGCGACCGCGACCAGGAGTGCGCCCTCCATGGGTAGGCGCCGGGCGGCGACGAGGGCGAGTCCGAACAGTGCCAGTTGCACTACGTAGACGACGGGCTCGTTCCCGGCGGGGAACACCGACAGCTCGTTGCCCGTGTCGCCCAGCGCGGTCGTTATGAGCCACCGCACGGGCCCGACCACGAGTCCGACGAATGGGAAGAGCGCTGTCGTGGCGAGGGTAGCGACGACGAGGCCCCACCCATCGCGAAGGTTCGTCCACATGTACCCGCGCAGCGCGAGTTCCTCCGGCAGCGCTTCGAAGAGGGCAAGGACGATTCCGTTCACGAGGACGAATCGTGCGAACGCGACGGGGTCGAGGTCATCGACTCGGATCCATCCAGCGAGCCATGCGGGCACCCAGACGACGAGGCCAGTCCCGACCCCGACTGCGATGCCCGTGGTCAGGGGACGCACGATGCGAGCGCTGAGTCCGAGGCTCCCCAGGCTGCGATGATCTACCCGACGGCGCAGCAGGACGATAGCGGGCACCACGAGTGCCGACATGAGGGCCGCCTGCACGAAGACCGCCGTGGACCGAGCAAGCCCGAACGCCTGGTCGAACGCCGACGCGATCCCGACCGAGAGGCCAAGGCTCGCCCCGATGAGCAGCCAGCCCGCCAGTCCCAGGAGCAGGGCACGGAGTCGCGGCTGAGGCATCTGTGCAGGCTCGCGAGCTGCAGTGCCGGACAGAGCGAAGTCCGAAGGCATGCAGCTCATCTCGTCGGCGTCCGGCGAGCGGCCTGTACCGCCGCCACCGGCCATACTTCACGGGCGTGCGCGTGCGCGTCAAATACCGAAGCATGCGAACACCCTCTGGCGCACCCTCCGAATGATGCGGGGGTCACCGGTGATCAGAGGAGGCGTCCGGAAAAGGATCGGCTACCGGTCGATCCGTGCGAGCCAGTCGTGGATCAGGGCGGCGGTGATCTCGGGTTGCTCGAGGTGCACGTTGTGTCCAGCACCGTCCAGGACGACGAAGCTGCCTCGCGGGTAGTGGTCCCGGAGTGCGAGCCCGTCCTCGTAGCCGACGACGTCATCCTGCCGACCGAACAGATGCAGCGCCGGCGCGGTGAACGGTTCCGGGTGTCGTTCCTCCGGAACGGCTTCCAGTGCGTAGTCGGCGGCGATGCGGTCCATCACCGCAGGGTCGGCGCCACGGAGACCGGGCAGCACGTACCGCTCGAACGCGGTGAACGCGGCGGCGTCCTGGATGACGCTGACCTCCTCGAATGCTGCTCGCGCGTCGCCGGCGGCTTCGAGGACGGCCGGTTCGGTGTGCAGCACGGTGCGCTCGGGGACGGCGCGGTCTGTGTGTGCTGGGTGCACGACGCCCGCCAGGGTCGCGACGCCGAGGACGTGGTCGCGGCGTTCGTGGGCGACGTGTCGGGCGATCATGCCGCCGAAGGAGTTCCCGATGACGGCGAAGGGCTCGTCCCCGAGGTGGTCGTCGATGTCGGCGAGTACCTCGTCGGCCACGTCGACCGCGCTCTTCGCGGTCGCGGTTGCCGCGGCGGCTTCGGCCCATGGCAGGTCGAGGAACACCATTCGCCAACGCAGATCCTGCACCGCATCCGCCAGTGGCAGCATGATCCGGTGGTCCACCCCGAAACCATGGAGGACGACAAGCGGACGACCAGACCCAAGAACTCGCGCGATCACCCACCAAGCCTACGAGCAGCCCGTACCGATGGCCGATCCGCTACCGGGCAGCCTTCGGCTCAGGCCCGCACTGCGATTCGGTCGAGTGCTTGTGTCAGCTCGGCGCTTTGGCGGGGTCCGCCGTGTCCTTCGTCCTCCACGATGGTGAGTGCGCTCTGCGGCAGACCTCGGTGGAGACGCCAGGCTGTCGCTGCTGGGCCGCTGATGTCCCTTCGGCCGTGCACGAGGGCGGTGGGGATGTGTTGGATGCGGTCCAGCCGAGCAAGGATCGCGTTGTCTCCAGGCATGAAGGCGTCATTGCTCCAGTAGCGCGTCACCAGCCGAGCGAACTCCTCGCGGTGATCAGGACCAACGTGTCCTTCGTTCCGAAGCTCGGGATGGTCCAAGGAGACGTGCACGTTCTCCCATCTGTCCCAAGCCGCAGCTGCCGCTTCGCGAGTCGAGGCATCCGACGACGCGAGGAGACGGGCATACGCGTCAACAACCCGCTCGCCGGGATGTCGCTGGCTGGCGCGTTCGAACTCGTCCCATTCGGCAGGGAACAATCGACCAACGCCCTCCGTGATCCACTCGACCTCGCTCCGGCTAGTCGTGGTGACGGCCATGAGTGCAAGGGCTCGAACGCGTTGCGGGTGTTGTTGTGCGTACGCCAACGCGAGCGTGGTTCCCCAGGAGATCCCGGTGACGACCCAAGTGTCGATCCCGAGGGCTCGGCGGACGGTCTCGATGTCGTTGATGAGCTGCTGAGTGTTCTGTCGATCCATCTCGCCGGTCTGACGGCCGGCAGAACGGCTCTTGCCGGTGCCGCGTTGGTCGATCCCGATGAGTCGGTACCGTGCCGGGTCGAAGTGGGTGCGGTACCAGCCGCTGCCGAGTGATCCTCCGGGGCCTCCGTGGAGCCAGAGGGCAGGGATGCCGGCGGGGTTGCCCGACTCTTCACAGTAGATCGCGGCCTCTCCCTCCGCGTCGACCGCGCTCATCCGAAAGGGCTCGTACCGCTCGTAAGTCACCGCTTCACGCTATAGACGACCGCACCGCGTGTCGTCCCTTCGGACGATCGGCTATCGGACACGCTCCTCGGGCCTCGGGTACGTGTTCGTGCTTGACGTCGTTGGCGCCCTTGCGCTGCGAGCGGCGTCGATCCCCAGTGGCGTGCCCTACCGCGGCTGGCTGCGGAGGGCGGGTGTCTCGGCGAGGTGTTCGTTTGATCCTCGGATGACCCACCAGACAGCGATGAGAGCGAATGCTCCGATGAGGAGCTCGAGTCCGCCCATGTCGGTGAACGAGGCGGGGTGGCCTTTCCCGGTGGCGAAGACGGCGAAGTCCCAGAGCGCGTGGAGCACCATCGCCCAGACGAGCGTTCCGGTGATGCGACGGAGGATGTACAGGACGGTGCCGAACAGGAATGCGGAGAGCACCTGGAAGCTGGTCCGGCCGAAGTCTTGGCCGCTGAGGACGTTGACGTAGTGCATGAGGCCGAACGCGAGGGAGGAGAGGAACCAGACCCAGCCCTCGCCGAGTCTGGAGCGGAGCGCTGTGATGAGCAGTCCGCGCGTGGCGATCTCCTCGGTGAACCCGACGAGCAGGAGCACCAGTGAGGCGACGAAGAAGCCGACGTCGTAGGCATCCCAGTCAGTGCCGATCAGGTTGAGCAACATGAGGACGGTCATCAGCGCCGGCGCGATCACGGGCCACCGGGACGTTGACCGGTGCTGTTCGCGTATCGCTGGCCGCCACCAGCCGAGCAGAGTCGTGACGACGGTGAGGGCGATGGCGCCGAGGATCAGTGAGATGCCGACGCCGCGGAACAGAGTGCTGCCGTTGTCGCCGAGGTCCGGGTAGGGAACGCCGGAGAGGTGTTGGGTGATCGAAACGAGGGCGACGTAGCCGACGACGACGGCGACGCCGATCCAGATCCGAGGTCGGACGCGAAGATCCGACCGATCAGCGGGTGAGTGCATGGTGCCCCATTTCAGACGGCGGCGTGCGTCCCCTGCGGCGCTCGACCACTCGGTAGTCATCCTATGAACAACCGTCGCGGACTGTCCGGAGCTGGTGTTCACGGGATGCTGCATCGCTGCTTCGCTGCTTCGCTGCATGCTGTCGGCGCGGAAGGACTCCGCCGTCCCGCCGGACCGCGCGGCACGGCCGTCGGAGCGAATTGAGCTCCCTCGATGGGTCAGCGGGTTGGCGGCAGGGCGTGGGTGACGAGCCTGGACACTTCCTCGGCCGCTCGGCTCGCGGCCTCGGGGCCGGCAGCGCCGGTGACGACGAGTGCGAGTACGACGGGCGCTGCGTCCCCCGAGGTGCGGTAGGGCACTTCGAGAGTGCTGACCTCGACGAGGGTGCCGGCTTGGCTCCTGTCGCTGACCCCGGCTACTTCCCACAGTGCGTCGGTGCCGGCTGCGGTCGCAGGGGATCCCGCACTGTTGAGCAGGATGTTCCGCAGCGTGCCGCGACGGTCAGGGGCAAGCGTCTTGCCGTAGATGGCGTCGTCGAGCAGGGTCGCGAAGCTCCGCGCTGACGGCGCGGCAGACGAGGGACCAAGGATCGCGTCAGCGCGACGATGAAGAGCATCCTCGCCGCCGAGCCACGTCACGAGCGTCTGCTGAGCTTCCGGCGCGCTGGTCTGCAGGGCAGCGGCGACGGCATCCAGGAGCGTCGCGGAGGCTCCGGTTTCGGCCGTGGCCTCGGAGGTGGCAGGGGACGCTGCGAGTTGATCGTCGGAGGCATTGGCGAGCACGAGCACGCCCGCGGTGAGGGCGCGCATGTCGAGCGGTACTGCCTCGGTGGCACGGAAGCCCAGGTGGTGGTCGTTACCGGTGTCGATGGCGTCGACCCGTACACGGAGGTCGTGCTTCCGCTCGTAGGCGGCCAGACGCTCGGAGAGCGCTGCGGCCGTGATCGCCTGCGGAGTCCGAGAGGCTGCCGGGATCGTGTGAGGTGCGGCCGGTTCTGGGGCCGCGGAACAGCCCGCGAGGGACACGCTCGTGGTGACCAGCACCGCCAGGGAGGTGACCAAACGGGCTGTGGGGCGGTGGAGCAGGCGGGGCACGGAATAACGATACGGTGACTCAAATGACTGGCTGCACGCGTGGGTACCTGTATCGCGTGATCAGTCGGGCGCTTGCCGTCGCGGTGTCGGGCCTGATCTTGAGCGGTTGCGCCCCGGCGTCGACCACCGCAGCGGACACACCCAGCAAGACGGCAGAGCCGAGTGCAGCTGCGTCACCTGACGAGGCGCCGGTCCTTGCAGCGCCATCGTCGAGCGTCCGTCCTACGACGACCATGGAGAGCGCGTTGGTTGCCTTGGAACAGGCCGAGCAGGCAGCCGTCAGCACCTGCGTGATGAGCGGCGCGACTGGCGCAGTCTCGACCTACGATGGCGAAAGCGACATGCCAGCGGACGCTCTTCTCGCAGTGGTCCTTCCCGCGATCGCTCCCCGGATCGACCCGAGTGCGACGATGCTGCCGGTCGCGCAGGACCGCTCTGGTGTCGACGCACAGATCCGTCGACTCGGTGGTGGTAGCAGTGTCGCCGCCGGTCTCGCCGCACTGGACGACCGCGTGACAACGACGCGCACGACGACTGCCCGGCAGGCCTGCAGCGACATCAACACTGCGCTCCAAGGCGATCTGCTCGACGGGCGGGCGAACAGCACGTACCGAGAAGCGCTCCTCTCAGCAGCCAGCCGCGAGACCGCCAGATCCTTCCGCGCATCGGTGCCGGATGGATGGACCGCCGCGGGGACCGTCCTCGTGAACGGATCGACCGCAGGAGCAGTTGCGGTACTCAGCGGCGTCCACTGGTCCACGGTCATCACGATCTTCGTCACCGGTGCAGCGGACCCGCTCGACGTGATCGCCCGCGCGACCGAGATCGCCCTCACCGCCTGATACTGCGTCCCGCAATCCTGCCGCCTCCCAATGTCCGATGGCCGGTCCTTCACCGAGCCGGACCTGACCGAAGGCCTGCCCGGCGGCCGCCTGTCTCACATCACCCGTCCGGATCGATCCTCTCTGGAGGGGCGCCATCCGGACACGTCCATGGGCCCCGGAGCACGAGAACGCCCCGCCAGCCGAAGCCAGCGGGGCGTTCCCTCGTGTCAGACCAGGATCAGAAGTCCCAGTCCTCGTCCTCGGTCTTCTCCGCCTTGCCGATGACGTACGACGACCCCGACCCCGAGAAGAAGTCGTGGTTCTCGTCCGCGTTCGGCGACAGCGCCGACAGGATCGCCGGGTTCACGTCCGTCGTCTCCTTGGGGAACATCGGCTCGTAGCCCAGGTTCATCAGCGCCTTGTTGGCGTTGTAGTGCAGGAACTTCTTGACGTCCTCGGTCAGCCCGACGCCGTCGTAGAGGTCCTGCGTGTACTGCACCTCGTTCTCGTAGAGCTCGAACAGCAGGTTGAACGTGTAGTCCTTGATCTCCTGCTTGCGCTCTTCCGAGGCGCCCTCGAGGCCCTTCTGGAACTTGTACCCGATGTAGTACCCGTGGACGGCTTCGTCGCGGATGATCAGGCGGATCAGGTCGGCGGTGTTCGTGAGCTTGGCGCGCGAGGACCAGTACATCGGCAGGTAGAAGCCGGAGTAGAACAGGAACGACTCGAGCAGCGTCGAGGCGACCTTGCGCTTCAGGGGATCGTCGCCGGTGTAGTAGTCGAGGACGATCTGGGCCTTCTTCTGCAGGTTCACGTTCTCGGTGGACCAGCGGAAGGCGTCGTCGATCTCGGGCGTCGAGGCCAGCGTCGAGAAGATCGACGAGTAGCTCTTCGCGTGCACCGACTCCATGAACGCGATGTTCGTGTAGACGGCCTCTTCGTGCGGGGTGATCGCGTCGGGGATCAGGCTGATCGCGCCGACGGTGCCCTGGATGGTGTCGAGCAGCGTCAGGCCGGTGAAGACCCGCATGGTGAGCTGCTGCTCCTCCGGCGTCAGGGTGTTCCACGACTGCACGTCGTTCGACAGCGGCACCTTCTCGGGCAGCCAGAAGTTGTTGACCAGCCGGTTCCAGACCTCGACGTCCTTGTCGTCCTGGATGCGGTTCCAGTTGATGGCACTGACCGCACTGATCAGCGGGATGGACTTGCCCGTGGCGTGGACCGGGTCGGTGAGGGTCATGGGATTGTCTTCCGGATTCGAGATGGTGATCTGATGACGGACTGGAGGCGCGGGGCGGGGCCCGCCCCGCGCCTCCAGGAAGAGAGCAGCAGCTCTACAGCATGCAGCTGACGCAGCCCTCGACCTCGGTGCCCTCGAGGGCGAGCTGGCGCAGACGGATGTAGTAGATCGTCTTGATGCCCTTGCGCCATGCGTAGATCTGCGCCTTGTTGATGTCACGCGTGGTGGCGGTGTCCTTGAAGAACAGCGTCAGGGACAGGCCCTGGTCCACGTGCTGCGTCGCCGCGGCGTACGTGTCGATGATCTTCTCCGGGCCGATCTCGTACGCGTCCTGGTAGTAGTCCAGGTTGTCGTTCGTCATGAACGGCGCCGGGTAGTAGACGCGGCCGAGCTTGCCTTCCTTGCGGATCTCGATCTTCGACGCGATCGGGTGGATCGACGACGTCGAGTGGTTGATGTACGAGATCGAACCGGTCGGCGGGACAGCCTGCAGGTTCTGGTTGTAGATGCCGTGCTCCTGGATGGACGCCTTCAGCGCCTTCCAGTCGTCCTGCGTCGGGATCGTGATGTTCGCGTTGTCGAACAGCGATGCCACGCGGGAGGTCGCCGGCGTCCAGAGCTGGTCGGTGTACTTGTCGAAGAACTCACCCGACGCGTACTTCGAGTCGCGGAAGCCGTCGAAGGTCTCGCCGGTCTCGATCGCGATCTTGTTCGACGCACGAAGGGCGTGGAACAGCACCGTGTAGAAGTAGATGTTCGTGAAGTCGATGCCCTCTTCGGAGCCGTAGTAGACGCGCTCACGAGCCAGGTAGCCGTGCAGGTTCATCTGGCCGAGGCCGATGGCGTGCGACTTGTCGTTGCCGTCCTCGACGCTCCGCACCGAGGTGATGTGCGACATCTGCGAGACCGAGGTCAGGCCGCGGATGGCGGTCTCGATGGTCTTGCCGAAGTCCGGCGAGTCCATCGTCAGCGCGATGTTCAGCGAGCCGAGGTTGCAGGAGATGTCCTTGCCGATCTCCTTGTAGGACAGGTCCTCGTTGAAGGTCGTCGGGGTGTTGACCTGCAGGATCTCCGAGCACAGGTTGGACATGTTGATCCGACCCTTGATCGGGTTGGCCTTGTTCACCGTGTCCTCGAACACGATGTACGGGTAGCCCGACTCGAACTGGATCTCGGCGATGGTCGTGAAGAAGTCACGCGCCTTGATCTTCGTCTTCTTGATGCGCGAGTCGTCGACCATCGCGCGGTAGTTCTCGGAGATCGGGACGTCGCCGAAGGGCACGCCGTAGACCTTCTCGACGTCGTACGGCGAGAACAGGTACATGTCCTCGTTGTTCTTCGCGAGTTCGAACGTGATGTCCGGCACGACGACGCCGAGCGACAGCGTCTTGATGCGGATCTTCTCGTCGGCGTTCTCGCGCTTGGTGTCGAGGAACTTCATGATGTCCGGGTGGTGGGCGCTGAGGTAGACCGCGCCGGCACCCTGACGCGCACCGAGCTGGTTCGCGTACGAGAAGGAGTCTTCCAGCAGCTTCATCACGGGGATGATGCCCGAGGACTGGTTCTCGATCTGCTTGATCGGGGCGCCGGCCTCGCGGATGTTCGACAGCAGCAGGGCCACGCCGCCGCCGCGCTTCGAGAGCTGCAGCGAGGAGTTGATGCCGCGCGAGATCGACTCCATGTTGTCCTCGATGCGGAGCAGGAAGCAGGAGACGAGCTCGCCGCGCTGTGCCTTCGCCGTGTTGAGGAACGTGGGGGTCGCGGGCTGGAAGCGGCCGGCGACGATCTCTTCGACCAGGTCGATGGCGAGCTGCTCGTTGCCCTGGGCCAGGCCGAGGGCGGTCATGACGACGCGGTCCTCGAAGCGCTCGAGGTAGCGCTTGCCGTCGAACGTCTTGAGCGTGTAGCTCGTGTAGTACTTGAACGCGCCGAGGAACGTCTGGAACCGGAACTTCTTCGAGTACGCCAGGTCGTTGAGTCGCTGGATGAAGTCCAGCGAGTACATGTCGATCGTGGCTTTTTCGTAGTACTCGTTCTCGACCAGGTAGTCGAGCCGCTCCTTCAGGTTGTGGAAGAAGACGGTGTTCTGGTTGACGTGCTGCAGGAAGAACTGCTTGGCGGCCTCACGATCCTTGTCGAACTGGATGTTCCCGTCCGCGTCGTAGAGGTTGAGCATCGCGTTGAGGGAGTGGTAGTCCATCCCCGTCTGCGGCGACGTCAGATCGACGTCTGCAACTGCTGCGTCCAAAATGCATCCAATCCTGAGTTGACCGCCGACACGTCGTCAGGGGTCCCGAAGAGTTCGAATCGATAGAGAAGGGGGACGTTGCACTTCCGTGCGACGACGTCCCCTGCCAGGCCGTACGCCTCGCCGAAGTTCGTGTTGCCGCCCACGACCACGCCGCGGATGAGCGAGCGGTTGTGGGCGTCGTTGAGGAACTTGATGACCTGCTTGGGGACTGCACCCTCGCCGTTGCCGCCACCGTAGGTGGGCAGGACCAGGACGTAGGGCTCGTCGACGTGCAGGAAGGGATCGCTCGGGTAGAGCGGGATCCGGTCCGCGTCGCGGCCGAGCTTCTCGACGAAGCGCGCGGTGTACCCGGACACGCTCGAGAAGTAGACCAATCGGCTCATGGTGCGCTCCTCTGGAGAAGGTGCGGACGGACGGACCGGGGCGACCTGGCGGAGGCGGGTCGCGCCTCCAGGCCGGCGGTGGGTGGTGCGGGCCCGACGGGACCCGCACCGACTCACGCCAGTTCGGCGCTGAGCGTCGCGATCTTGTCGGGGCGGAAGCCCGACCAGTGGTCGTCGTCCGTGACGACGACGGGGGCCTGCATGTAGCCGAGGCTCTTGACGTGCTCGAGCGCTGCCTCGTCCGTGGAGACGTCGTGCACTTCGTACTCGATGCCCTTGTTGTCGAGGGCGCGGTACGTCGCGGTGCACTGGACGCAGGACGGCTTGGTGTAGACGGTGACGGCCATGATCTCCCCTAGTTCCTACTGGTTTCTGCTGTGCTGTGGAGGTGGTGCTGATGTCTGTCCGCAGTCGTGTCCGGGAGGGGCCGCTGCGATGCCTCCACACTACATCTAGTGGCCGGCCGCGACACCGACCACAAGAGGAAGTGTTACAGCCGTGTAGTTCTCCACAACGTCCTCCACAGTCTGTGGATTCCCGAGAGGCCCGAGTTTCCGCCAGTCTCCGGCCGACCACCGACACTTCCCCACACCGGTGGACAGCCACGATCCACATGTGTGGAATCAGCGCTTCGGCGTGTCGTGTCAGCCCCCTCCCCAGGACGGGGGACAGCCCGATCCGTCCGGTCCGTACACTCGTCTCGTGAGTACGTACGGGCCCCTCCTGAAGACCCCTGGCGTGGGTCGTGTCATCGCCGCACAGCTCACCGCACGGTTCCCGTTCGGCATGCTGTCGCTGGCGTACCTGCTGCACGTCGAGCACGTGTTCGGCTCCTACGGGGCCGCCGGACTGGTGCTCGCGACGACGAGCATCGGGCAGGCGCTGGCCGGTCCGCTGACGAGCCGGTGGATGGGCAGCTGGGGCATGCGTCCCGTCCTCATCCTGACGAGCATCGTCGCGCTGATCAGCATGGTGGTCATCGCGTTCGTGATCATGCCGCTCTGGGGCTACGTGGTGGTCGGGTTCCTCGGCGGCCTGGCGGTCCCGCCCGTGCAGCCGGCGGTGCGCACCATCTACCCGAAGATGGTGACCTCGGCGCAGCTCACACCCCTCTTCTCCCTCGACGCCAGCGCGCAGGAGCTCATCTGGGTCGCCGGCCCGGTGATCACCACGTTCGTCGCGACGCAGATCGGCACGGTCGAGGCGATCGTCGTCGCGATGGTCTTCCTGGTCGTCGGCGGCACGTGGTTCATCGCCTCCCCCGAGCTCGGACGCGTCCGCATCCCCCGGTCCAAGCGCGCGTTCGGCGTCGTGCTGAAGCGTCCCTCGGTCGTCGTCGCCACCCTGACCGGCCTGCTCCTGATCGGGGCCTGCGCCGCGGTCGAGGCCAGCGTCACCAGCGTCTTCGGCGAGGGCAGCCCGAACGCCGGCATCGTCCTCGCGGTGTTCGCGGTCGGGTCGCTCGTCGGCGGCCTGGCGTTCGGCCACCGCCCGATCTCGCGCAACACGCTGTGGACGCGCATGGCCGTGGTCTTCGTCGGCCTCACCCTGGCCCTCGGCGGCACGAACTTCTGGTGGCTGTGCCTGGCCCTCGTCATCGCGGGTGTGGGCATCGCCCCGGCCCTCGCGGTGATGTTCGGATCCGTCTCCGCCACGGTCAAGTTCTCCGACACCGCCGAGGCCTACGGCTGGATGGGCACCGGCCAGCTGATCGGTGCCGCTGGCGGATCGGCGATCGCCGGCTTCCTCATCGACAGCAACGGTCCGGTCGGCGGCTTCACCGTCGGCGCCGTGATGGCCGGACTGGGCGTGCTGCTCCCCCTGGCGATGCGCAGCTGGCTGCCCGACCTGCGCGGCCGTGACGCCAGCCCCCTCCCCGACACCGAGCCGGTGCACCTGCCGACCTGAGCGGGGGCGCGGGCGCTTTCGGCGTGCCTGGTCGATTCGGGCGTACCTGGTCGGGAGTTCTGACCAGGTACGCCCGTTTCCACTCCCCATCGCGGCCGGCATGGGAAGGAACGGGCGTCCGGCAGGCGGGTCGCGTTCTCCACAGTTGGCCGGGAGGCCCGGCGCCCGCCCGCCACGCACCGGCAGGATGGGCGCATGGTCAGTTCACTTCCCCTCCGCGACGGCGCCGCGATCCCCGCGATCGGCTTCGGCGTCTACAAGGTCGACGATGCCGGAGCAGAGACGGCGGTCGGTCTCGCGCTCGACGCCGGCTACCGGCACGTCGACACCGCCGAGATGTACGGCAACGAGACCGGCGTCGGCAAGGCGATCCGGGCCTCCGGGCTGGACCGTGACGACGTCTTCGTGACGACCAAGGTGTGGAACGACCACCAGGGGCGCGACGCGACCCTGCGGGCGTTCGACGGCAGCCTCGAGCGGCTGGGGCTCGACGCCGTCGACCTCTACCTGATCCACTGGCCGGCCGCCGCGAACGACCGCTACGTCGAGACCTGGCAGGCGCTGGTGGAACTGCGCGAGTCGGGGCGGGCGCGGAGCATCGGCGTCTCGAACTTCCAGGTGCCGCACCTGCAGCGGCTCATCGACGAGACCGGCGAGGTGCCGGCACTGAACCAGGTCGAACGGCACCCCTGGCTGCCGCAGCGCGAACTCATCGCGTTCCACGAGCAGCACGACATCGTGACCGGGGCGTGGTCGCCGCTCGGTCGTGGGCGCCTGATCGACGAGCCGGTACTGACGGGCATCGCGGACGCGCACGGCGTGAGCGTGGCGCAGGTGCTCGTCCGGTGGAACGTGCAGCACGGCGTCGTGGTGCTGCCGAAGTCGGTGACGCCGTCCCGGATCCGGTCGAACCTCGACGTCGACGGCTTCGAGCTCACCGACGACGAGCTCGGGGCGATCGCGACGCTCGAGTCGGGGCAGCGGACGGGCTCCCACCCGGACTCGGTGTCGTAGCCGAGCGGGGTACGCACTGTTCAGCCACAGCGAGTGACGGGCCGTACTGTCGAGGGGTGATCGATCCTCAACAGACCGCCCGTGAACACCTGCGCCCCGATGAGCACTTGTACTGGGCCGGCACGAGCGACCCGGCCAAGCTCCTCTCGGGCCGCGACGGGTTCCTCATCCCGTTCTCGCTGCTCTGGTGCGGATTCGTGGCGTTCTGGACCGCCTCGGCCGTGACCAGCGGTGCGCCACCCTTCTTCTTGCTCGTCGGGTCGCTGTTCACACTGATGGGCCTGCACCTGCTGGTCGGACGGTTCCTCGTGAAGCGGTACCGCAAGCGGACGTCCGTCTACGCCGTGACCGATCGCCGGGCCCTCGTGATCACCCCTCGCGGCACGCGGGAGGTCCCGATCGGCCGCACCGACCGCACCGTGAGCTGGACCGGCGACCGACGGCACTGCAACGTCGAGTGGGACGCGACGGGAGGCGGACCAGGATCGATGCTCGTCGGCCGGGGAACGAACGCGAAGGTCTACGCGAACACCGGTCTCGACGGTTTCTTCGGACCACAGCCGATGGCGTTCTGGGACGTCACCGATGGCGATGCTCTTGTGCGCGAACTCGACCGGGCGTCGAGCTAGCCTCGGCGGTCCTCCTCGGACTGCCACGGCAGGTGGAGGTCGCCTGGTTCGGGTTCGACATCGCCGGCGTCGTCCGCGCCGCCCGTCCCGGGGGCTGCGATGACCTTGGACGGGTCGATGCCGTCCTCCCGCAGGTCGGCGTCGTCGCGCTGCTTCGTCTGGGACGCGTCCATCTCGCGCTCGCTCGACGGGCTGTACGAGGTGTCGGCGGCACGTTGCTCGCGCTCGCTCACGCCGTCGACGTCGTCGCTGTGTGCGGCGTCGCGGAGCGCGTCGGTGCGTGCGCGGTCGTCGGACGGCTCGGGGCCGGGGGCGTTCGGGATGCTGTCGCTCATGGTGTTTCCTCCTGCAGCGGACGCTAGTCCTCGGCCCCGTGTAACGAGTCTGGCTCGGTCCGCTCCCCGCACTCGATGACGTCCCTGGCCCCCGCTACGCTGCCGACGAGGGGGAACGATGGGAAGAACACGGACCGCGACGACCGCGGTGATCGGCTCGGCGCTGGTGGGGCTGCTGCTCGCCGGGTGCACGGCGTTCGGCGGCGACGACGCGATCCCGACGCCGACGCGACAGGCGGCCGAACGCACGGCGGAACCCGCGCCGGACCCGACGCGCGACGCCGATCCGGTCGAGACCGAGACCGAGCCCGAGCAGGCGTTGCCCACCGGCACCGTGGCGGCCGAGACCGACGTGGTCTCGCCGAGCGGCGAGACCAGCATCCACGTCCGGGTGGTCGCGAACGACCGCGGGACCTTCGACGCCCAGCTCTCCGGGTACCGGACGACCAATCCGCAGCCCATGCGGCTGGAGTTCCGACACCGGCCCGCGAAGCCGCTCGACGGCTGGGACGGCTCGGTGCGCGAGACGGTCGAGTGGGACGCCGCAGTTGCTCCTCCGACCTCGTTCACGATGGGTCAGGCGGGTCCACACCCCGATCACCTGCGCAGTGTCGTCCTCGTCCCTGCGACAGCGGCCGACGAGGACTCATCCAAGCGCCCGTGGGCGGGATCAGTGCTCGCCGCCGCTGACCTCAGGTGGAACATCCCGAACCCCTACCCCGGCCTCCCGGGTCACCGTCGGCGACGACCGACCGGGCGCCTACGGCATCGTCACCAAGGTCGACGGCCGACCGGCGAACTACCTGGTCGCGCACGGTGACGAGCTCTCGACGGTCTCGGAGCGGTTCGGCATCACGCCGGCGCAGGTGCAGTGGATGAACCCCTTCATGGAGCAGCGCGACGACGACTGGCTGCTCGAGGGCAGCACGCTCAACATCGATCCCGGGCGCCGTTGAGCGTGCCGGTCACGAGCACTCCCGACCAGCGCGCACTGATCACCGCCGAGCTCCGCGCCGGAGAGCGGCTGCTCTGGGTGGGACAGAGTGACCCGTCGAAGATGCTCGGGTTCCACGACCGGTGGCTCGTCCCCTTCAGCGTGTTGTTCGCCGCCGCCGTGACGACGGGGCTCGTCCTGGCCATCCGCGACGGAGCACATCCGCTGGTGCTGGTGCTGTTGGCCGTGTTCGTCGTGGCCAGCCTGCACATGGGCGGTGGCCGCTTCCTCGTGAAGCGCCACCGCAAGCGCACCGAGGTCTACGCCGTCACCGACCAGCGCGCGCTGATCGTCTCCGGCAGGGCGAGCCGGGAGACCGACATCCGTCGCACCGACCGCGGAACCGACCTGATGGATGAGCACGTGTCGGTCGAGTGGAACGACACCGGCGACCTCGACACCCTCTTCTGGGGCGGCACGGACGCGATCCGGCAGTACGCGAACACCGGTCTCGACGGACTGTTCGGTGTGCGGAGAGACTTCGCCTTCTACGACGTCGCCGACGTCGTCGGGCTGCTCGACGCCCTGGAAGAGATCGCCCCGCGCTGACCACGCACCGGTGCAGAACGCCGGAGCGTGAGCCGTCCGCGTGGTCCGTTACGGTGGACCAGCACCACCGCGCACCCGGCACCACCAGGAGGTCCCATCGTGACGATCGTCGCCGCCGCAGACGGCTCAGCCCTCGGCAACCCCGGCCCCGCCGGCTGGGCCTGGTACGTCGACGACGACCGGTGGGCGGCCGGCGGCTGGCCCCGTGCAACGAACAACATCGGCGAACTCACCGCCGTGCTGCAGCTGCTCCGTGCCACGAAGGACACCGGCGAGCCGCTGCACATCCTGTGCGACAGCCAGTACGCGATCAAGGCCTGCACCGAGTGGCTCGCCGGCTGGAAGCGCAAGGGATGGCGGAAGGCCGACGGCAAGCCGGTGCTCAACGTCGAGATCATCAAGGAACTCGACGCGGAACTGCAGGGCCGCAAGGTCACGTTCGAGTGGGTCCGCGGCCACGTCGGTCACGAGATGAACGAGGCCGCCGACGTGCGTGCCCGCGGTGCCGCGACCGCGTTCCAGAACGGCACCGACGTGCCGCACGGTCCGGGCTGGCCCGGCGCCGAGGTCCCCGAGCCGTCTGCGCTGCCCGACGCCACCCCGCCCGCGACTCTCTTCTGACGAACGGGGCGAGAATCCCCGCCGCGGCTCAGTAGGTGCCGTCGCGGCGGTCCTGCTGGGTGATCTGCTCCCCCGAGGCCGGGTCGACACCGGTGCGGGTGGTCGTGGTGGTGCGTCGACCGCCGAACGCGACGGCCAGGCTGATGATGAGCAGCACGACACCGGCGGCCATCAGGATGTAGCCGATCAGGCGGAGGTCGATACCGGCGAGCTGGATGTTCAGCGCGAAGGCGACGATCGCGCCGATGACGATCAGGGCGATGCTGGATCCGATGCGCATGACGCAGTCCTCTCGGGTGGGGGTGGTGCCGGAGACGGTACACGTCCGGCGAACCCAGCGCCGATCAGTCGACGTCCACCTCGGCCCACCCGTCGAACCGCCCGATCTCGGTGACCCGCACGACGGCCTCGCCGACCTCGTCCGAGGCGTCCAGGTCGATCGTCGCCGAGAACCCGAAGTCCTTGTCGCCCTCCGGGTCGGCGAAGATCTGCCGGGCCTTCCACACCCGGGGTGATGCGGTGGCACCGCTCTCGTCGAGCACCAGGTACTGCATCGACCGCGCGTCGGCGTCGGTGCCGATGGAGTCGTGCTCCTCGTAGTACTCCTCGAGCACGTTGTCCCACGCGGCCCGGTCGAAGCCCGCGGTCGCGTCGAGTTCCCCGAGCCCGTCGATGTCGTCGGCCGCGGCGAGCAGCACCCGCTGGAACAGGGCGTTGCGCACGAGCACCCGGAATGCCCGCGGGTTGCCGGTGAGCCGTGCGGGCTGCGGCGGTGCGATCTCCTCGTGCTCCTCGGAGGCCAGCAGGACGTCGCCGTTGAGCAGCGCCTCCCACTCGTCGACGAGCGACGAGTCGGTCTGCCGCACGACCTCGCCCAGCCACTCGATCAGGTCGTCGAGCTCCTGGGTCCGCTGCTCCTCGGTGATGGTCTGGCGCATCGTCCGGTACGCGTCGGACAGGTAGCGGAGCACGAGCCCCTCGGAACGGGTGAGCTGGTAGAAGCGCACGAAGTCACCGAAGGTCATCGCGCGTTCGTACATGTCTCGGACGACGGCCTTCGGGGACAGCTGGAAGTCGAGGACCCAGGGCTGTTCGGCGGCGTAGGCCTCGTACGCCGCCTCCAGCAGCTCGGACAGCGGGCGAGGCCAGGTGACCTCCTCGAGCAGCTCCATCCGCTCCTCGTACTCGATCCCCTCCTGCTTCATCCGGGCGACGGCCTCGCCGCGCTCCTTGAACTGCTGCTGCGACAGGATCGCCCGCGGGTCGTCGAGCGTGGCCTCGACGACCGACACCATGTCCAGCGCGTAGGTCGGCGACTCCGGGTCGAGCAACTCGAACGCGGCGAGCGCGAACGGTGACAGCGGCTGGTTGAGCGCGAAGTTGGGCGCGATGTCGACGGTCAGGCGGTAGGCGCCGTCGACCTTCTCGATCACCCGTGCGTTGATGAGGGTCCGGGCGATGACGAGTGCCCGCCGGGCCATCGCGAGCTGCCGCGATCGCGGTTCGTGGTTGTCGTAGACCAGCGATCGGACGTCCGCGAAGGCATCGCCGCCACGAGCGACGACCGACAGCACCATCGCGTGCGTGATCCGCATGCGCGAGACCATCGGCTCCGGCTCGGCCGCGATCAGCCGCTCGAACGACGCCTGCCCCCAGGACACGAACCCCTCGGGCGCCTTCTTCCGCTTGATCTTGTTCTTCTTCTTCGGGTCGTCACCGGCCTTGGCGACGGCGCGGGCGTTCTCGATGTCGTGTTCGGGTGCCTCGGCGACGACGTCACCCTCGGTGTCGTAGCCGGCACGTCCGGCACGACCGGCGATCTGGTGGAACTCCCGCGCGGACAGCTGGCGCATCTTCGTGCCGTCGAACTTCGTCAGTCCGGTGAACAGCACGGATCGGATCGGCACGTTGATCCCGACACCCAGGGTGTCGGTACCGCAGATGACGGGCAGCAGGCCGCGCTGGGCGAGCTGCTCGACGAGTCGTCGGTACTTCGGCAGCATGCCGGCGTGGTGCACGCCGATGCCCGCCCGGATCAGGCGGGACAGGGTCTGTCCGAACCCGGCGCTGAACCGGAAGCCGGCGATGGCGTCCGCGATCTGGTCCCGGCGTTCGCGCGAAGCGACCTTCGCCGACATCAGCGACTGCGCCCGTTCGAGTGCGGCGGCCTGGGCGAAGTGCACGATGTAGATCGGCGCCTTGCCCTCCTCGAGGAGCCGCTCCACCGTCTCCTGCACGGGCGTCATCACGTACTGGTACTCGAGCGGCACCGGCCGCGAGACACCGGTCACGCGGGCGGTGGGCCGGCCGGTCCGGCGGGACAGGTCGTCCGCGATGGTGGTGACGTCACCGAGGGTCGCCGACATGAGCAGGAACTGCGCCCGCTCGAGCACGAGCAGCGGCACCTGCCATGCCCACCCGCGGTCGGGGTCGCCGTAGAAGTGGAACTCGTCCATCACGACGACGTCGACGTCGGCGTCCGGCCCCTGGCGGAGGGCCAGGTTGGCCAGGATCTCGGCGGTGCAGCAGACGATCGGGGCGTCGGCGTTGACGCTGGAGTCACCGGTGACCATGCCGACGTTCTGCGCGCCGAACAGGTCGACGAGCTGGAAGAACTTCTCGGACACCAGCGCCTTGATCGGTGCCGTGTAGTAGCTCCGCTTGCCCTCGGCGAGCGCGGCGAAGTGCGCGCCGGCCGCCACGAGCGACTTCCCGGTGCCGGTCGGGGTGCTCAGCACGACGTTGGCACCGGACACGAGCTCGATGACCGCCTCGTCCTGCGCCGGGTACAGCGGCCGGCCGCCCTCGGCGGCCCACGCCGCGAAGGCCTCGTAGACCTCGTCGGGGTCGACGACGCCGTCCACCGCCGCCGGGATCGCGGCGACGAGCGGGGGCACGGTGGTGACGTCGGTCATGTGCCCATCCTCCCAGGTGCGCATGTGCCGGACTGGGCCCACGCCGCCGGTTCCGGTCCGACGCGCCAGCGGCGGACCGGCCGTGCCGGTGGGGGGAGGCCCGTGGCGGCGCCGCCACGGGCCTCCCGTCCGCCCCGTCGCCGACCCAGGCGGATTTCGATACGTGCGCATAGACTCGCGACATGCGCGAACTCGGCTTCCTCTCCTTCGTCCCGAACCACGGCGGCACCGACGGCGCCGCCAGCGCCCTGGAGGACGGCCTGCGCCTGTTCGAGACCGCCGAGTCGCTCGGGTACGGGACGGGCTGGGTGCGCGGACGGCACTTCGAGCCGTACCTGACGAGCCCGATGACCTTCTTCGCCGCCGCCGCCCAGCGCACCAGCACCATCGCGTTCGGCACCGCCGTGCTCGGCATGCGGTACGAAGACCCGGTGCGCCTGGCCGAGGACGCCAGCACGGTCGACCTGCTCAGCGGTGGCCGGGTGCAGCTCGGCATCAGCACGGGCATCGCCGGGTACGGTCCGATCCTCGACCCGGTGTTCGGCACGGTCGACCGCAGTTTCCGCGACGAGGCCGAGGCCCGCGCCGCACGGCTGCTCGAGGTACTGCAGGGCGAGCCCCTCGGCAGTGCCGGCAAGGGCTACGAGAGCATCCCCGCCGGGGCCGACCTGACCCTGCAGCCGCTCAGCCCTGGCCTGCGCGACCGCGTCTGGTGGGGTGGCGGCAGCATGGGCACGGCGGTCCGCACCGCCGAGAAGGGCCTCCTGCTGCACTGCTCGACCCTGAACACCGAGGACACCGGCGCGCCGTTCACGCAGGCGCAGGCCGACCAGATCGCCGCCTACCGCGAGCGGTTCGCCGAGCTGCACCCGGAGCGCGAGTCCAAGGTCGCCGTGGGCCGGATCGTGGTGCCGCTCCTCGACGACCACGACCGCGCCGTGCACGAGGAGTTCCTGACCGGGTACGCCTCGGGCATGGACGACGAGGGCCGGCCGCTCTCGGGCACCCCGCCGTTCCGGTTCAGCAAGGTCCTGTCCGGCGAACCGGCGGCGATCGTCGACGCCCTGCTCGCCGACCCGGCGGTCACCGCCACCGACGAGCTCGTCATCACCCTGCCGGCGAACGGCGACCGTGCGACGCACGAGCGGATCCTGCGCATCGTGGCCGAGGAGATCGCCCCGGCCCTGCGGGCCTGAGGGTCGGCGCTGCGGGCCTGAGGGCCGGCGCTGCGGGCCTGACAACCGGTGCCCCGAGCCGGACGCCCGCGACACCGCCGCTGCACCACCACCGAGAGTCAAGGGCATCCGGCAGGGCTCAGATCGAGTTGGTGAGGCCCGAGAGCCCGGCCGGATGACCATCTCGTCCCTGATCCACACGAGATGGTGCACTCATCGTTCCACCTACCAAGCGGTTTGTCACACCGATCCGCGCACCCGGGACGTATGAAGTTGACCAAGTGTCACTCGTTTTTCCGAACCGGGACGAAGTGCCCGAGCAGGTTCGCATCGCGGCCGGAACGACGAATGCGTCCCCGCGCGGACGCGGGGACGCATTCTGGGACGCACCGGGGAAGCCAGGGCAACAACGGCCGGATCAGGAGACCGAGTCGCTCACCCAGCGACCCCGTAGTCGGTGCGTGCGCGGACGGTAACCAGCCGACTCGCGCACGTAGATGTTACTGAACGGAGCCGGGAGCTGCGCGGAAACCGGACGACTTCGTCACTCCAGTTCGAGGGACGCGGTTCCGGCGTCGTCGACGACCGAGGCGCCGACGTGCAGCGTGAAGGTCCCCGACTCGTACTGCCACGAGCCGTCCCAGTGGGCGAAGGCTCGCGCCGGGACCTCGATCGAGACCTCCGTCGAGGCGCCCGCGGCGAGCCGGACCGGGGCGAAGCCGACCAGCCAGCGCACCGGGCGGTCCACCGCCGACTCCGCACGGGATGCGTAGACCTGCACGACGTGCTTGCCGGCACGGTCGCCCGTGTTCGCGACGGTCGCCGTGACGATGACGGCGTCACCCTCGCGCACGGTCGGGGTCGAGGACACGCCATCGATCGACCACGTCGTGTAGCCGAGGCCGTGTCCGAACGGGTACGCCGGCTCCGTGCCGGCTCGCAGCCAGGCCCGGTAGCCGACGTGGACACCCTCGTCGTAGGCGACCTTCCCGTCGACCGGGGTGACGTCGAGCACCGGGACGTCGGCCAGCGCGACGGGCCACGTGGTGGGCAGTCGGCCGCCGGGCTCCCGTGCCCCGGTCAGCACGTCGGCCAGCGCGTTGCCGTACTCCTGCCCGCCGAACCAAGTCAGCAGCACCGCGGCGACGTCGTTCCGCCACGGCATCTCGACCGGTGACCCGGCGTTCACGACGACGACCGTGTTCGGGTTCGCCGCGGCGACCGCGCGCACCAGGTCGTCCTGGTGGCCGGGGAGTGCCAGCGAGGAACGGTCGTAGCCCTCGGACTCGACCTTGGAGTTCGTGCCGACCACGACGACGGCGACGTCTGCACCACGGGCGGCGTCCACCGCGGCCTCGATGAGCACGGCGGGGTCGTCGTCCGACGGCTCGGTGCCGAACTGGTACGCCAGCACCCCGCCGAGCGTCTCGTCCTGCACGATGTCGTACTCGATGCGGATCGCGACCTGCTGGCCGGTGGTCACCGACACCGGCACCGACCGCGCCGGCGGGTTGAGGAACGCGGCGCCGAGCTGGTCGCCCTCGAACGGCACGTCCTCGTCGAGCAGCAGTTCGCCGTCGATCCACATGCGTGACCGTCCGGCCGCGCCGATACCGAACCGCACGGTCCCGGTCGACTCCGCCGTGTACGTGGTGGTGATGTCGAGCCGGTCCGCTTCACGGGTCGGGGCGTCGCCGCCGAACCAGAACAGCGCCGTCGCGCGGCGGTCCTCGACGAACAGCTCCTCGCCGTCCTTGACGAAGGCGACCCGGGCTCCGGGCTCCCCGGTGCCGGGGTTCGTGATGGTGGACAGCGGGAACTCCGCGATCCCCTCCTGCACGACGGCGCCGATCGCGTGGTCCACGCTCGCGCCGGGGAACGCCGAACGGATGCCGTCCAGCGGTGACACGACCCGCGACGGCACGACCGTGGCCGAGCCCCCGCCCTGCGTGCGGGCCTGGTCGGCGTTGTGCCCGATCACCGCGATGCGCGACACGGCGGGAGCGTCGAGCGGCAGGACACCGGTGTTGCGGACCAGGACGGTGCCCTCGGCCTCGGCCTCGCGCACGAACGCGATGCCGTCCTCGACGTGCACGGGTGACGCGGCGACGGGCTCGAAGCCCTCGAGCGCGCCGACGCGGGCTGCCAGGGTCAGGATCCGGCGGACCTTGCGGTCGATCGCCGCCATCGGCACCTCGCCGGCCTGCACTGCGGCGAGCAGCGGGCCTTCGCTCCACCACGGGTTCGGCCCGGGCATCGCGACGTCCTGCGACGCCTTCGCCGAGTCCACCGACCGAACCCCGGTCCAGTCGGACACGACGATGCCGTCGAAGCCCCACTCCGAGTTGAGCGGGGTCTCGAGCAGGTCGTTCTCCGACGCCGTGACGCCGTTGATCGCGTTGTACGAGGACATGATCGCCCAGGCGTGCGCCTCGGTCACGGCCTTCTCGAACGCCAGCAGGTACAGCTCGCGCAGCGCGCGGTCCGACACCTCGGTCGACGCGGTGAAGCGGTCGGTCTCGTAGTCGTTCGCGATGTAGTGCTTCGGGGTCGCGGCGACACCGTTCTCCTGCACGCCGTCGACGTACGACGCGGCCAGGTCGCCGGTGAGCAGCGGGTCCTCACTGAACGCCTCGAAGTGCCGGCCCCCGAGCGGGGACCGGTGCAGGTTGATGGTCGGGCCGAGCACGACGTCGACGCCCTTGCGGCGGGCCTCCACCGCGGCGGCGGCGCCGTAGCGCTTCGCGATCGCGCGGTCCCACGAGGCGCTCAGCGCCGTCGCTGACGGCAGGTTCAGGGACGGGTCGCGCTCGTCCCACACCTCGCCGCGCACCCCCGAAGGTCCGTCCGACATCAGGATCCGGCGCAGCCCGATCTTCTCGATGGGCCAGGTGGTCCAGAAGTCACGTCCGGTGAGCAGCTGCACCTTCTCGTCGGTGGTCAGCTGGCCGAGGAGCGCATCGATGCGCTCGGTCAGCGGCGTCGACGGACTGGAGGCGGTGCTCGCGTCGTTCACGGTGGTCACGGTGGTCGGTCCTCTCGTTCAGGGCCGCGGGGCGCCGCCTGGACGGCCGGGGCCTCGTCGCCCACACCCACCATCCACCGGGTTCGCCGCCCGCGCTGGCAGCTCCTGCACCGTACCACCCAAAACCAACCATTGCTTGGTTTTCTGGGTCTCCTGTGGGCGGTACAGTCTGGCCATGGCACGACGGGGTTCGTACGCAAAGGGCATCGCGAAGCGCGAGGAGATCCTCACGGTCGCGCTGGACCTCGTGGCGTCGCAGGGCTTCCGGCGGACGAGCATCAAGGACATCGCCGACGCCGTGGAGCTGACCCAGGCCGGCCTGCTGCACTACTTCGACTCGAAGGACGAGCTCTGGGTCGAGATCCTCCGCCGCCGCGACGAGCTCGACCTCGCACACGACTGGCAGGCCGCGGACCCGGCAGCCCTGCTCGCCGCGATCGTGCGGCACAACGCCGAGGTCCCCGGGCTCGTGCAGATGTTCGTCAACCTGTCCGCCGCGGCCGCCACCGACGCCGAACACCCGGCGCACGAGTACTTCCGCGAGCGCTACGAGCGCAGCCGCCGCGACCTGTCCGCGGATTTCCGGACCATGCAGCAGGACGGTCGGCTGCGCACCGACATCGACCCCGACGAACTCACGAGCGTGCTGCTCGCGGTGTCCGACGGCATGCAGATCCAGTGGCTCTTCGACCCCACCCGCGACATGGCCGAGCACGTCGAACTCGTCGCCCGCCTCGCGATCGCCCAGGTCACCCCCACCGCCTGACCACCGCCCCCGACGCTCCGGGGTACGGACAGGGCCTGGTCGCGTCAGGTGCGGCGGGGCAGGATGGTCGGTGCCCGCCAGGGTGTGTTCCGACGACGATGTGGAGTGACGCGATGACGCGTGTAGTGGTGACCGGTGGCAGCGGCAAGCTCGGACGAGCGGTGGTGCGCGACCTCGATGCGCACGGGTACGACGTGGTCCTGCTCGACCGCGTCCCCTCCCCCGACAAGCCCGAGCGTGTCCCGTTCGTGCGGATCGACCTGACCGACCACGGCCAGGTCCTGAACGCCCTGCTCGGCATCGACGACCGGTACGACCACGTCGACGCCGTCGTGCACCTCGCGGCGGTGCCGGCCCCGGGGCAGGTTCCCGACGTGGCCCTCATCACGAACAACGTGACCTCGTCGATCAACGTCTTCCACGCCGCCCGTGCCGCGAAGATCAAGAACGTCGTGTGGGCGTCGAGCGAGACCCTGCTCGGCATCCCGATGGGCGAGCACCACCCGCCCTACCTGCCGGTCGACGAGGAGTTCGCGGTCCGCCCGCAGTCGTCGTACTCCCTCGGCAAGGCGGTCGAGGAGGAGATGGCCCGCCACTTCACGCGCTGGGACCCGGAGCTGAAGATGATCGGTCTGCGCTTCTCGAACGTGATGGACGAGACCGACTACCCGGCGTTCCCGTGGGACGCCACCCCCGAGGCGAAGACGTTCAACCTGTGGTCGTACATCGACTCCCGCGACGGGGCCCAGGCCGTCCGCCGGGCACTCGAGGCCGACCTCACCGGGTTCGAGGCGTTCGTCATCGCCAGCCCCGACACGGTGATGGACACCCCGACCATCGAGCTCGTCGAGCGCTTCGTGCCGGACATCGAGCGCCGTGCGGACATCGACGGTGTCAGCTCGCTGCTGTCGTCGGAGAAGGCCCGCGAACTCCTCGGCTACACGCCCGAACACAGCTGGCGCGACCACCGCGCCTGATCGTCAGGCGGCGGGGACGAGCAGCCCGTCGAGCACCAGGTCGCGCGCCGCCGGCAGCAGGTCGGCGGCGAGCGCCTGCTCGTCCACGCCGGTGATCTGCGCGAGCGCGCCGATGATCGCGGCGACGGACAGGTCGCCGTCGCACGCACCAACGAACGCCGCGAGCGCGGTGTCCGCGTCCACCCGACGCCCGAGCCCGCCACCCTGCACCAGGGTCATCACGGTGGGGTCGTCGTTGCCCGGCCAGTAGTACCGCTCCTCGGTGACGTCACCGGCCACCGACAGGTGGGCGGTGACGAGCGCGGCATCGTCGTGCGCGGCGAGCCAGGCGGCTGCGTCGAGGACGCGGGCGACCGTCGCGCCGAGGCCCGCGGGGTTGGAGCCGAGCGTCTCGGGGACCCGCTCGAACCGGCGGAGGCCGGACGTGCCTCCAGGCAGGGGTCGACGCACCACGACGTAGCCGAAGCCGACGCCGGTGACGCGACGGTCCGCGAAGTCGTCGAGCCAGGCGCCCATCAGGGTGTCGAACTCGGCCGTGCCGGGCTTCGTCCCGCCGTCGCGGATCCAGGTCTCCGCGTAGGACGTCGGGTCCTGCCGCTCGCGCTCGATCACCCAGACGTCGAGGTCGGTGTCGGCGAACCAGCCGCGCACGCGGTCCAGGCCGTCGACGCCCCAGTGGTACTCCCAGTTGCCGAGGAGCTGGGCGGTCCCACCGGGCTCCAGGTGGTCGGACAGGCCGCGGAGCACCGTCTCGACCAGGGCGTCGCCGACCATGCCGCCGTCGCGGTACTCGTACGACGGGACACCCTCGCGACGGGGCGTGATGACGAAGGGCGGGTTCGAGACGATCCGGTCGAAGCGCTCTCCCGCGACCGGCTCGAACAGTGAGCCGAACCGGAAGTCGATGCCGTCGATGCCGTTCAACTGGGCGTTGAACCGGGCGATGTCGAGGGCACGGCGCGAGATGTCGGTGGCGACCACCTGGTCGGCGAACCGCCGTGCGTGCATGGCCTGGATGCCACAGCCGGTGCCGAGGTCGAGCACCCGCTCGACCGGCACGGGCACCTGCAGGCCGCTCAGCGTCGTGGTGGCGCCGCCGATGCCGAGGACGTGTTCCTCGCTGATGGCGTGCCCGAGGGCGAGCTCGCCGAGGTCGGAGACGATCCACCAGCTGCCGGCGCCGAGGTCGTCGACGAAGGCGTAGGGGCGCAGGTCGACGGTGGGGTGGACGAGCGCGTCGGCGCCGTCGCCGTTGCCGTCGCCTTCGCCTCCACTGCGCAGCAGGCCCGCGGCGATGACGGCGTCGAGCCCGGCGGTCGGGAACGCCACAGCGGCCTCGGCGCGCGCCACCGGCAGGCCGAGCACGAACAGCGTCGCCAGGGTGCCGAGCGGCGTGGCCTCGCGGGCGGCGAGCGCACGGAGCGCGGCAACCCGCGAACCGCGGTGCAACGATGCGGCGGCCTCGGCGCCCCACAGCGAGTCGAGCCGGTCGACGGTGAAGCCGGCCGCCGTCAGGTCCGCGGCGAGCGCCGTGGTGACAGCAGGGTCCGCGACGATCGACGGAAGTGTGTGCACAGCGTCCACGCCGGCGCTCACGATGCGATCCCCTCGCGCAGCAGGGCGGCGGGGACCTGCCAGTCGAGCACCAGGTCGAGGAGCCCGGGGAACCGCTGCTGCACGTCCTCGACGCGGACGCGGCTGACGCGGGTCAGGCCCTCCAGGTGCTGCTCGAGCAGACCGGCCTCGCGCAGGACCCGGAAGTGGTGGGTCAGCGTGGACTTCGGCCGGTCGATGCCGACCCAGCCGCAGCTGCGCTCGCCCCCGGCCGCGTCGACCAGGTAGCGGTGCAGGATCGCGAGTCGGATCGGGTCGCTCAGGGCGTCCATCACGACGGGGAGGTCCATCTCGGCCACGGACGGCTGCGGCAGCCGTTCAGGAGCATCGACGTGCGCGGGCATGGACGGGACGCTACCACCGTTCGGCTCGCTGTACGACTTGCGTCGTACTGTTCAAGTGCGGTACGAATGCAGTCGTACTGCACGGAGACGGAAAGGGGTGCGCATGCACCAGTCAGCTCGTTCGGTCGCCGGGTTCTGGATCCTGGCGGCGATGCTCCTGGTCTCGGTCGCGTCATCGGCCGTCCCGTCGCCCATCTACCCGGTCTACGCGGCCGAGTGGCACCTCACCCCGCTCATGCTCACCGGGGTCTTCGCCATCTACGTCGCCGGCCTGCTCGCGAGCCTGCTCGTCGCGGGTCGCCTGTCCGACCACGTCGGCCGCAAGCCCGTGCTGGTCGTCGGCGGCCTGGGCGTCGCACTGTCGCTCGGCCTGTTCGCGATGGCGGACGGGGTCGTCGCGCTCATCGTCGACCGGATCGTGCAGGGCGTCTCGGTCGGGCTGCTCATCGGGGCCCTCGGCGCGGCCCTCATCGACAACTCCCTCGAACGCCACCCCACCATGGCCGGCGTGCTGAACGGCGTCATCCCGCCGATCGCCCTGGCCACCGGCGCGATGTCGAGCGGCGCGCTGGTGCAGTGGGGTCCGGCGCCGGAGCAGCTCGTCTACCTGCTGTTCGGCGCACTCCTCGTGCTGCTGGTGCTCGCGCTGTTCGTCGTCCCCGAGCAGGTGCAGCGCCGCCCCGGCGCGGTCCGCTCCCTGCGGCCGACGATCAGCGTGCCGCGGTCCTCACGCCGGCTGTTCCGCGGCGTCGCCGGTTCGCTCGTCGCCAGCTGGGCCCTCGGCGGCATGTTCCTGTCGCTCGTCCCCTCGGCGCTCGGCGCGGTGTTCGGCATCACGAACCACTTCGCCGCCGGTGCGCTCATCGCCGTGGTCACCGGCGTCGGCGCCCTGACCGGCCTGGCGATCCAGCGGATGGACACCCGTCGCGCGGTCCTGCTCGGACTCGTCGCGCTCGTGCTCGGCCCGATCGTCACCGTGTCGTTCGTGTTCGCACACTCCCTGCCGGGCATGGTCGTCGGCAGCGCGATCGCCGGTGTCGGCTTCGGTGCCGGGTTCCAGGCGCCGCTGCGGATGCTGCTCGCCACCGCCGCTCCGACCCACCGCGCCGGACTGCTCTCCACGATCTACGTCGTCAGCTACCTGGCGTTCGGGGTGCCATCGGTCATCGGAGGCCTGCTCGAGCCCTCGGTCGGCCTCGTCCCGGTCATCGCCGGGTACGGCGGCTTCATCGTGCTCGCCGCGGTCGTCGCCCTCGTGCTGCAGCTGTCGTCGAAGGACGCCGCCGAGGTCGAGGAACGCGCCGCCGAGGTCATCGAGCGCACCGCAACCGGCTCGATCCAGGTCGCCTCCGCCGACTAGTGCCGCCGCGCTAGTGGCCCGGTCGCGCCGAGTTCGTACCGCGAGCCCGCGCACGCACCCCGACCGTCCGCGCCGCACCGGTGTGCGCAGCGTCGACGTCGGCCTTGCCCCGGTCCGCCGCATCGCGCAGACGCTTCGGCCCGTGCCGCTTGGCCCAGTCCCAGAAGCGGTGCAGCTGCGCCTTGAGCCACGTGATGATCTTGTGGAAGAAGTGGAACTCGCTCGCCAGCACCGTGAGGCCGATGAACACCACGAGCCACCCCGGGCCCGGCAGCGGCACCAGGATCAGCCCGATGATGACGACCAGCCCACCCACCAGACCGACCAGCACCTTGTAGAACAGGTGGACGTGCGGCCGCGCGTGGATCCAGGCGCGCAGACGGTGGAACCACTGGAAGCGCTGGCGGGGCGCGCCATCGGCCCGGGCTTCGCCGGGTCGGTCGTTCGGGTCGCCGTCCATGCCGAAAACGTAGGGTGCGCGGCTGGGAATCAGCGGCGCACGGGGTGGACGCACGGTGCGCGTGCCGGGAGGCGCGTGGCGGGGCCACACCGTGCCTCCAGACCGTCAGGCGGCACCGGTCGCGTGCCCCTCAGGCGTGCGCGACGCACGTCGCCGCCCACGGGACGGCGGCCAGGCGGGCCTCCGGGATCGGCTCACCGCCGACCGCGCAGCGGCCGTAGGTGCCGTCGTCGAGTCGCGCGAGTGCGGCGTCCACCTGACGGACCCGCAGCCGGGCGCCGTCGCGGACCGCACCGAGCGAGCCGCGCTCCCAGGCCAGGGTCGCGCCCTCGGGGTCGTGCTCGTCGTCGGAGTTGGCGTCCTGCCGGGCGTCGCTGACGTCACGCATGCTCCGCTCGACCTCGAGCAGCAGCCGTTCGTTGCGGGCGCGTTCGGCCTCGAGTGCTGGGCGGGGGTCCTCCATCCCGGCCACGGTAGTCGCGACGGAATGGCCCCGCCTCCGGATGCGTTCGCATGGACATGACGAAGATCGGGTTCCTGTCGTTCGGACACTGGCGTGACGTCCCGGGGTCGAAGGTGCGCAGCGGGCGGGAGGCCCTGGTGCAGGCGATCGACCTCGCGGTCGCAGCCGAGGAAGCCGGCGTCGACGGCGCCTACTTCCGCGTGCACCACTTCGCGCCGCAGCAGGCCGCACCGTTCCCGCTGCTCTCCGCCATCGCCGCGAAGACCAGCCGGATCGAGATCGGGACCGGCGTCATCGACATGCGCTACGAGAACCCGCTCTACATGGCGGAAGAAGCCGCGGCCACCGACCTCATCTCCGGCGGGCGACTGCAGCTCGGTGTCTCGCGGGGATCACCCGAGACCGCCCTCGCCGGCTACCAGCAGTTCGGCTACGTGCCCGATGCCGCTGACGAGAACGGCGGCGACATGGCCCGTGCGCACACGAACGTGTTCCGCCGTGCGATCGCCGGCGAGCCGATGGCCAACGCCAACCCGCAGATGACCGGTTCGGTCGGGTCCCTGCCGATCTCCCCGCTGTCGGACTCGCTCGGCGACCGCATCTGGTGGGGCGCCGGCACCCGCGCCACCGCCGAGTGGACCGCCGAGCAGGGCATGAACCTGATGTCCTCGACCCTGCTGACCGAGGACACCGGCGTGCCCTTCGACCAGCTGCAGGCCGAGCAGATCGAGCGCTTCCGCCGGGTGTGGTCCGAGTTCGGCTGGGACCGCGAACCGCGCGTGTCGGTCTCGCGCAGCATCATCCCGATCATCGACGACGAGTCCCGCCACTACTTCGGCGTGCGTGCGCAGGTCGAGGGGCAAGACCAGGTCGGGCACCTCGACGGCGGGCTGGCCCGGTTCGGCCGGTCCTACATCGGTGAGCCCGAGCAGCTCGTCGCGGAGCTCGCGGCGGACCAGGCCGTCCGTGCTGCCGACACCGTGCTCGTCACCGTGCCGAACCAGCTCGGTGTGGACTTCAACGCCCGGCTGCTCGCCGCCGTGAAGGACGTGTTCACCGAGGTCGACGCGGAGCCTGTCCCCGCCTGACCCCATCGTGGTCCCCCCTTGTGCTGACACCCGGCTGGGGACTGGGGCGAGGCCGACCGCGCTCCTAGGCTCGGGAGCGTCGATCCACCCCGCACCTCGAGGAGCAACCGTGACGCTGCCGGCCGCAGGCTGGTTCCCGGACCCGCAGGACGCCCGTCGTCTGCGCTGGTGGGACGGTCGCACCTGGGGCGCAGCCACGCGGGTCCCCGCGGCCGCTGCGGAACCGGTCACGCCGATCGTCGTCGCTCCGGCGGGGCCGTCGTTCTCGGTGCAGACCGCTGCGATCCGGACGGACGCGTGGGCGTCGGGCACCGCCGGCGACCGTCGGCTCTGCGTGTTCACGGTGCTCGCCGTGCTGCTCGCGGTGGTCTCGGTCATCGCGAACCCCTGGGGTCTGGCGGGGCTGCTCGCCGTGGCGTGCGGCGTCGTCGGCATCGTCCGTCCCGGAGCCGTCGGCGCCTGGGCTGTCCTGGCGCGGAGCGCTTCGGCGAGCGCCCTCGTCGTCGCGGTGACGACGACGGTCATCGCCGCGTCGGCCCAGTTGCACCTGTTCTGAGCTCGCAGGGCCCGCCTACCGCCGCGGTCCACGGCGCTTCGTGAGCACAAATGGTCGAGTGGGACGGCGCGACCCGACCATTTCTGCTCACGAAACGCGCCCGTCCCGCACCCGCACGGCCCATGCACCCGCACGGCCCATGCACCCGCACGGCCCGCGCTGTCCGCCTACCGCCGCGCCCGCGGGTGTGCCGTCTGGTACACGTCCCGCAGCATGTCCGCCGTGACCATCGTGTAGATCTGCGTCGTGGCGACACTCGCGTGCCCGAGCAACTCCTGCACCACGCGCACATCGGCACCGCCCTCGAGCAGGTGCGTCGCGAACGAGTGCCGGAACGTGTGCGGTGACACGTGCGCCTCCAGGTCGGCGGCAGCAGCGGCGGCCTGGATCACGAGCCAGGCACTCTGCCGCGACAGCCGCGCTCCACGGGCGCCGAGGAACAGCGCCGGGGTCGACGGCCCTCGTGCCGCGAACACCGGCCGTGCGCGCACCAGGTACGCGTCGATCGCGGCCCGGGCGAAGCTGCCGAGCGGCACGATCCGCTGCTTGTTGCCCTTGCCCGTGACCTTCACGACCGAGAGCTCGCCGTCGGCGTCCGACAGCGTCGTCACGTCGTCGACCGACAGTCCCACCGCCTCGGAGATCCGCGCGCCTGTGGCGTAGAGCAGCTCGAGCAGGGCCTTGTCCCGCAGCTGGACGGGGTCGTCAGCGTCGACGGACACCGCGCCGAGCAGCCGTTCCATGTCCTCGACGGGGATCGCCTTCGGCAGCCGCATCGGGGCCTTCGGCGGGCGGACGGCGGTGCCGGGGTCGAGCGGCAGCCAGCCCTCCCCCGCGGCGAAGGCGGTGAACGAGCGCACCGAACTGAGCATCCGCGCGATCGATCGCGGTGCGAGCGGACCTTCCGGTCGGGTGGCCAGGTGTGTCACGAACCCCGAGACGTCCGCGCGTGCCAACCGTGCCACGTCCTGCAGCGCCGAGGACCCCCCGGCCCGGCCCGCACCGTCCGACTCGACGACCGGAGCGGCCGCCAACCACGACGTGAACACGGCGAGGTCCCGCCGGTACGCGGACAACGTGTGCTGCGAGAGTCCCCGCTCGATCGCGACGTGCCGCAGGTACGTCTCCACGGCACGGTCGAGGGGCATCACCTCAGCAGGCTAACCGGCGCGGGGCCACCCGCCGTCAGTGCAACGCCTCGTCCGGCCCGTCCACGCGGAACCCGGTGAACGTCACCGTCAGCCCGGCCCGCGTCGGCCCCGCGCACAGCAGCCCCGCCGACACGACGGCGTCCGGGTCGAGGTACGCGACCCGCACCAAGCGGGACTCGTCACCCTCGGCCCACGCCCGGATCGTCACGGCGTCACCATCGCGGCTCGCGCGGACGGTCACCACCCGGCCCGCCCACTCCGGCACGGGCGACACCGACCAGTCCGAGAACCCACGCGTCACCACGGCGCCGAGCTGCGGGGTTCCGTCCGAGAACTCGACACCCGCCTTGATCCAGGTCTGTTCGTCGACGCGCAGGAACACCCCGGCCTGGTCGAACTGCTCCGTGTAGTCGAGTACGAACGACACCTCGACCGAGAACGGCCCGTCCGTCGGCTGCAGCAGCGCGTGCTCGGAGTCGTGCACGAACCCGTACGAGGTGGTCCGCCAGGCGTCACTGCCCTCGACCGCGGTGACGCGGAACACGTCGCCGTCGAACTTGGCGGCCTCCGGCTCGTGCGTCCAGGTGCCGGTGGCGACCAGGTCGCGCAGACCGTCGGCCGCGGACCCGCTCACTTGCCGCGCTGTTCGATGGCCTCGACGGCGAGCGTCGCGACGACGAGGGCCGAGTTGTTGAGCCGACCGCCCAGGATCCCCTCGAGCAGCTCCGCCCGCGGCACCCACCGCGTCACGATGTCGGCCTCTTCCGCCTCGCGCTCGAACGCGGACTCCGTCGACCGAACACCGCGCGCCCGGTAGATCTGGATGAACTCGTCGCTGCCGCCCGAGGACGTGTTGTACCGGACCAGGGGCTCCCACGTGTCGGCCTCGAGGTCGGCCTCCTCGCCCAGCTCGCGCTTCGCGGCCGTCAGGTGGTCCTCGCCCTCCATGTCGAGCAGGCCCGCGGGCAGCTCCCAGTCGCGCAGCCGCACCGGGTGACGGTACTGCTGGATGACCAGGACGCGGCCCTCGTCGTCCTCCGCGTACACGGCGACGGCACCGGTGTGGTCGATGTACTCGCGGACCATCGAGTCGCCGTTGTACGCGACGGTGTCGCGGCGCACGTCCCAGACGGCGCCCTCGTACACGACGGTGGATTCGGTGACCTCGAAGGAGGCGGACTCGTCAGCGATCGGTGCGTCTGTCACGGCTCCATCCAAGCACGCGCGCCCCTGACGCCCCCATCGGAACCAGGTTCCGGACACAGCACCGCGTCGTTCCGCGGTTCCGTGTCCGGAACCAGGTGCCGTGAACGCGACCCCGGACGGACGGGAGGCGCGGTGCCAGCTGGCACCGCGCCTCCCGTCCGATCGTGGAGACCGGCGCTTACGCGACCTGCTCCTCGGTCTGCGGGTCGAACAGGCTGGACGCCTCGTGGCGCTCGATCGCGGCCGCGACGAGTCCCGCGAACAGCGGGTGCGCATCGGTCGGGCGCGAGCGGAGCTCCGGGTGCGCCTGGGTGGCGATGTAGAACGGGTGCACGTCGCGCGGGAGCTCGACGTACTCCACCAGCGTGCCGTCGGGCGACGTGCCCGAGAAGACGAGGCCGGCGTCCGCGATCTGCTCGCGGTACTTGTTGTTCACCTCGTAACGGTGACGGTGCCGCTCGGAGGCCTCGGGAGCCCCGTACAGCTCCGCCGCCAGCGACCCCTCGGTGAACGACGCCGGGTACAGGCCCAGGCGCATCGTGCCACCCAGGTCGCCACCGGCGATGATGTCGACCTGCTCCGCCATCGTCGCGATGACCGGGGTCGAGGTCTCCGGGTCGAACTCGGTGCTCGACGCGTCGGTCAGACCGACCTCGTGGCGGGCGTACTCGATGACCATGCACTGCAGGCCGAGGCACAGGCCGAGCGTCGGGATGCCCTGCTCACGCGCGAACTGCAGCGCGCCGAGCTTGCCCTCGATGCCGCGCACGCCGAACCCGCCGGGGATGCAGATGCCGTCGACGTCGCCGAGCTGCTTCGCCGCGCCCTCGGGCGTGGTGCAGTCGTCCGACACGACCCACTTCAGCGTCACCTTGGCGTCGTGGGCGAAGCCACCCGCACGGAGTGCCTCGGTGACGGACAGGTAGGCGTCCGGCAGGTCGATGTACTTGCCGACCAGGGCGATCGTGACGTCCTTCTTCGGCTCGTGCACGGCCTTCAGCACCGGGGTCCACGCGGTCCAGTCGACCGGACCGGCGTCGAGCTTGAGCGCCTCGACGATGACCTGGTCGAGGCCCTGGTTGTTCAGCAGCGTCGGCAGGTCGTAGATCGAGGGGACGTCCACCGCGTTCACCACGGCGTCCTCGTCGACGTCGCACATCAGCGCGATCTTGCGCTTGTTCGACTCCGACACCGGACGGTCGCTGCGCAGCACGAGCGCGTCGGGCTGGATGCCGATCGAGCGGAGCGCGGCGACGGAGTGCTGCGTCGGCTTGGTCTTCTGCTCACCCGAGGCGTTCATGAACGGCACCAGCGAGACGTGCACGAAGAACACGTTGTTGCGGCCGAGCTCGTGCCGCACCTGACGGGCGGACTCGATGAACGGCTGCGACTCGATGTCGCCGACGGTGCCACCGACCTCGGTGATGATGACGTCGGGCTGCGGGTCGTTCTGCGCCTGCTCGCGCATCCGGCGCTTGATCTCGTCGGTGATGTGCGGGATGACCTGCACCGTGTCGCCGAGGTACTCGCCGCGACGCTCCTTGGCGATCACCGTCGAGTACACCTGACCGGTCGTGACGTTCGCGGCCTGCGACAGGTTGATGTCGAGGAAGCGCTCGTAGTGCCCGATGTCGAGGTCCGTCTCCGCACCGTCGTCGGTCACGAAGACCTCGCCGTGCTGGAACGGGTTCATGGTGCCCGGGTCCACGTTGAGGTACGGGTCGAGCTTCTGCATGACGACCTTGAGGCCGCGAGCCGTGAGCAGGTTGCCGAGGCTGGCCGCCGTCAGGCCCTTGCCGAGAGACGAGACGACCCCGCCGGTCACGAAGATCTGCTTCGTCACCTTCGGGGTCGAGTTCGAAGAATTGGTACCGCCGCTGAGAGTGTCCGCCACGGGATTCCATCGTACGTCAGAACTGCTGGGAGGCGCGACCTCGGTTCGCGGTGGGCGTTGCGCGGGCGGGTGGCCGGGTCCTCGGACCGTGGCCGGGTCGGCGGACAGTGCCCGCCTGCCCGATCGTCAGGCTCGCTGGCCGGCCACGTCGAGCAGCTCGCGGGCGTGCTCGATGCCGCTGGCGCTGTCACCGAGTCCGGAGAGCAGCCGTGCCATCTCCTGCAGACGGTCCTCGCCCTCGAGCCGGCGCACGCTCGACGAGGTCACGGCACCGCTGGCGTCCTTCACGACGTTGAGGTGGTTGTTCGCGAAGGCCGCGACCTGGGCCAGGTGCGTGACGACGATGACCTGCGTGCGCTCTGCGAGCTTCGCCAGCCGTCGGCCGATCTCGATGGCCGCCGCCCCACCGACACCGGCGTCGACCTCGTCGAAGACGAACGTCGGCACCGTGGTGCTGCCGGCCATGACGACCTCGATCGCGAGCATCACGCGCGACAGCTCACCGCCGGACGCCCCCTTGCCGATCGGCCGGGGGTCGGTGCCGGAGTGCGGCTGGAGCAGGATCGTCACCTGGTCGCGGCCGTGGCGGCGGTACTCGCCGGCGTCGGTGACCTCGACCACCAGGGTCGCACCACCCATCGCGAGGGTCTTCAGCTCAGCGGTCACGCGCTTCGCCAGGTCGGCGGCCGCCTTGGTGCGCGCCGTCGTGAGCGCGGCCGCGGCCGTCTCGAGCGCCTGCTCGTCCTGCTCGACCGACTGCTGCAACGCCGCGATCCGGTCGTCGTCGCCGTCGAGCTCGAGCAGCCGGTCGCTCGCGCGCTGCCCGTAGGCGATGACGTCGTCCACCGTCTCGCCGTACTTGCGGGTGAGGCCTGCCAACAGGGCACGACGTTCGTTGATGAGCTCGAGGTCGTGCCCCGCCTCGGGTTCCAGGGAACCGAGGTAGCTCGAGATGCTCGCCGAGGCCTCGGCCGCCTGGATCCCGAGCTCCGTGAGCTGCTCGAGCACCGGCTGCAGGGCAGTGTCGGACGACACCACACGCTCCACGGCACGGCGTGCGGACTCGACCAGGCCGACGACGTCGGAGACGCCGTCGAGGGACTCGCTGGACAACGCCTCGTGTGCCAGGGCCGCGGACAACCGGAGCTCCTCGAGGTTCCCCAGGCGTTCGGCGCGTTCGGCCAGCTCGACGTCCTCACCGGGCTGCGGGTCGGCGGCCTCGATCTCGTCGGAGGCCGCGCGGATCCGCTCGGCCTCGGCGACCCGGTCGTCCCGGTCCCGGACCAGCACCTCGAGTTCACCGGCGTGCTGCTGCCAGGCGTCGTACGCGGCGACGTACCGGGCGAGGGCCTTCTCGAGCGAGGCTCCCCCGAACCCGTCGAGGGCAGCCCGCTGCGCGGTGGCCGAGGTCAGGCGGATCTGGTCCGACTGCCCGTGCACGGTCACGAGCTGGTCGGCGAGCTCGCCGAGCACCGCCACGGGCGCACTGCGACCACCCACCGTGGCACGGCTGCGCCCCTCGGCGGAGACCGTGCGGGTGAGGATGAGTTCGCCGTCCTCCACGGTGCCGCCGGCGTCCTCGACGCGTTCGGCGACGGCGTCCTGCTCCGGGACGTGCCAGCGGCCTTCGACGACGGCGCTCGACGCACCGCGGCGCACCGAACCGGCATCAGCCCGCGCACCGAGCAGCAGTCCGAGCGCGGTGACGATCATCGTCTTGCCCGCACCGGTCTCCCCGGTGACCACGGTGAAGCCCGGCCCGAGTTCGAGCGTGGTCTCGCCGATGACGCCGAGGTCGCGGATCGCAATCTCCTCGATCATCGGGCGTCCTCCGGGCTCATCGGTCGTCCTCGTCGCTCTGGGGGCCGCGCCACCCGGCGACGGGCAGCTGGAACTTCGCGACCAGGCGGTCGGTGAACGGGGCGTCCTTCAGTCGGGCGACGCGCACCGGGTCCGGCGAACGCCGGACCTCGACACGGGCACCCGGGGGCAGGTCGTGGGTCCGTCGGCCGTCGCACCACAGGACACCGACGCCGCTCGTGCGCCGCAGGACCTCGATCGCGAGCGTGCAGTCGGGCCCGACGACGATCGGACGGGCGAACAGAGCATGGGCGCTCAGCGGCACCATGAGCAGCGCGTCGACGTCCGGCCACACGATGGGGCCACCGCCGGAGAACGAGTACGCCGTGGAGCCGGTCGGGGTCGACACGACCACGCCGTCGCAGCCGAAGGACGACAGCGGGCGGCCGTCGACCTCGGTCACGACCTCGAGCATCCGTTCCCGCGAAGCCTTCTCGATCGTGGCCTCGTTCAGCGCCCAGCTCGAGTAGACGATCTGGTTGCCCACGACCACGTCGACCTGCAGGGTGACGCGTTCCTCGACGTTGTACTCGCCGGACAGCGCACGCTCGACCGTCTCGGACAGACCGTCGCGCTCGCTCTCGGCCAGGAACCCGACGTGCCCGAGGTTCACCCCGATCAGTGGAGCGCCGGTGTTCCGCACGAGTTCGGCCGCGCGGAGGATCGTGCCGTCGCCACCGAGCACGATGACGATCTCGAGCTGGTTCGGCTGGACGTCGACGCCGAGGATGTCGACCTTGCCGACCGACGCTTCGGCGCGACGGATGTCGGCGTACTCGTCGAAGGGCATGACGGGCGTGAGACCGGCCGCGTGCAGGAGGTCGCAGACCTCGACCGCAGCGTCGATCGAGTCACGGCGACCCGTGTGGGACACGAGCAGGATGTGCCGTTCGTCACTCATGAAGACCCTTCCGTGAGTTCGGTCGCCCGGACTCTCCATTCTGTCGGATTGCCCCCGACACCGCGCTGGAAGCGGGCCAGGTACTCGTGGTTGCCGTGTGTCCCGACGATCGGGGACGCGGCGAGCCCACTGGTGCCGAGGCCCAGGTCCCACGCCGCCCACAGCACGTTCATGAGCGCGTCGTTCCGGAGCCCGGCGTCGTGCACGATGCCCTCCCGCACACCGCCACGACCCACTTCGAACTGGGGCTTCACCAGGAGCACGAACTCGTCCGTGGGGACGGCTTCGGCCAGCGCCGGCAGCACGAGTCGGAGCGAGATGAAGGACAGGTCCCCCACCACCAGGCTCGTCTCGCCGGCGGCGCCGTCGAGCGCCAGGTAGTCGGCGCGCGTGAGGTTCCGCGCGTTCGTCCCCTCGACCACGGCGACGCGATCGTCGAGCGCGATGGTGGGGTGCAGCTGTCCGTGGCCGACGTCGAGCGCGATGACACGGCGCGCGCCGCGTGTGAGCAGCACCTGGGTGAACCCGCCGGTGCTCGCGCCCACGTCGAGCACGACCCGGTCCTCGGGGTCGACGTCGAACGCATCGAGTGCGCCGACGAGCTTCCGGGCCGCACGCGAGACCCACTCGTCCGCGGCGTCGACCTCGATGTCCGCGTTGGGTGCGATCGGCGTCGACGGCTTCAGGACGGCACGGCCGCCCACGAGCACCCGGCCGTCCTGGATCAGCTTGCTGGCGACGGTGCGAGACCGTGCGAGCCCGCGTGCAGCGAGGAGGGCGTCGAGGCGGACCGGGGTCGCGTCGTGCACGGCTCCGTCCGGCTCAGGCACTCGCGGAGCCGCCGCTCTCGAGCCGCGTCCGCAGCTCGTCGTGCAGGGAGGAGAAGGCGTCGGCACGGTCGGCGAGCGGCAGAGCCTCGGCCTCGGCGGTGCGCGCGGCGAAGGCGCCCTGCTGCTCGGGATCGGCGGACGGCTGCTCGGGGTTCGGCACGTCCGACACGCTACTCGCCGCCGTACAGCTGCGGGTCCACGTCGAGGCCGTAGATGGCCAACCCGGACTCCCAGATGAGCGTCGCGCCGGCACGGAGCCGATCGATCTCGGTCCCGGCGTCGAGCACCCGGACGACGTGCCCGCGCATCGCCACCGTCGAGGTACCGACGCTCACGTACCGGGTGCCGTCCTCGTCCTCGCGCCGCACCGTCGCCGGGTACGGCTGGGCCAGCCCCCGGAGGTCTTCGAGCACGTAGGTGGGACGTGAGCGCTGGTCGGCCGCGAGCACCTGCTTGGCCTTGTCGATGCCGGTGAGCACGAGCACGCTCGGGATCCCGACGTCGTTCGCACCCTTGATGTCGGTGTCCAACCGGTCCCCGATGAACAGGGTCCGACCGCCGCCGAAGCGCGCGACCGCCGTGTCGAAGATCGGCCGCTCGGGCTTGCCGGCGACCACGGGCATCCGACCGACCGCCTGGTGCACGGCGGACACGAGCGTGCCGTTGCCGGGCGCGATGCCCCGCTCGACCGGGATGGACCAGTCCATGTTCGTGGCCACCCACGGCACGTCCGGGTCGGCCAGGGCGAACGAGGCCTCGGCCAGTTCCTTCCAGCCGAGGTCCGGCGAGAAGCCCTGGATCACCGCGGCCGGGGAGTCCTGGGCACTCGAGGTGACCGTGAACCCGGCAGCCTCGACGATGCTCGACAGCCCGAGGCCGCCGGTGACCAGGACGGTCGATCCGGCCGGTACCAGGGTCGCGAGCAGCTGGACGCCGGCCTGCGACGAGGTGACGACGTCACCCTCGGAGACCTCGAGCCCGTAGCGCTCGAGGTGCTCGGCGACGTCGATCGGGCGGCGGGAGGCGTTGTTCGTGATGTAGCCGACCCGCGCCGTCAGCGATGCCCGGGTCAGGGCTTCGACCGCGTGCGGGATGGCGTTGCGGCCCCGGTAGACGACGCCGTCGAGGTCGGTGAGGACCACGTCGACGCCGTCGGTCAAGGCCGCCGAGTGCTCAGTCGGCTGCGGAGCCGTCGACGTCGCGGGGGTTGTCGTCGTCGATCTCGCCGGGCTCGTCGGCTGCGGAGGTGTCGTCGTCGAGGTCGTCGAGGGCGGGTTCGTCATCGAGGTCGTCGTCGAGGCCTTCGGCGGATTCGTCGTCGCCGTCGAGTTCGTCGGTCGTGACGTCGTCGGCTCCGAGGTCATCGGTGTCGTCGTCTCCGGCGTCTCCGTCTTCTTCGAGTTCGAGCGTTTCCTCGACCACATCAACTGTCTCCCAAGCGTTGTCGTCCGCGATTTCGGCGAGGGCCGCTGCCGCGCGGTCCACCCGGGCCCACCACTCGTCGGCCTCGTCCTGTCGACCGAGCTCCTCGAGCGTGGCCGCGTAAGCACTGTAGAGCGCCGGGGACCACGTGTAGGCGGTGGACGGGTCGAGCTGTGGAATCTCCAGCTCACCGAGGGCGGCTGTGGGGTTCCCGAGGTCGAGACGAGCGCCGGACATGGCGATCGCGAGCTCGACCTGCACCGGGGTGTCGAGGGCCGAGCGCTCGACCGAGCGACCGAGCTCCAGTGCCCGCTCCGGACGGCCCAGGCCACGCTCGCAGTCCACCATCATCGGGAGCTGGTCGTTGCGACCGGAGATCCGACGGTAGGTGCGGAGCTCCCGGAGCGCGGTGGCGAAGTCGCCGAGGCGGTATGCGGTGATCGCGGCCGTCTCCCGGACGACACCGACACGACCGGCACGACGAGCAGCGCTCAGGGCGTGCTGGTTGGCCGTCTCGGGGTCGTCGTCGACGAAGAGCGCAGCTGCTACGAGGTGCCGCGCGACCCAGTCGGCGTTGTCCTTGCTGAGGGTCTTCAGCTCCATCCGGGCCGCAGGGTCGAGGTCGCGCGCCTGGATCTCCTCGGGGATCTCCGGGTCGTCGTGGCGCGGACGGATCGACTTCGTGCCGTAGGGGTCGCGGTCTTCCCAGTCGTCGCGCGCGGCTTCTCCAAATCGGGCACCGGCGTGACGTGTCCCGTCACCGAAGCGGCGACGTTCCTCACCGCCGTCGCGACCCGAGCGGTCCGACGAACCGCCGCGGAACGGACGGTCGGAGGAACCACCTCGGGCCGGGCGGTCGGACGATCCGCCACGGTACGGGCGGTCCCCGTCACGAGCGGGACGGTCCGAACCACCACGGTACGGACGGTCGCCATCTCGGGCGGGACGATCCGAACCACCACGGTACGGACGGTCCCCGTCACGAGCCGGACGGTCAGAGCCACCACGGAACGGACGGTCGCCATCACGCCGCGGACGGTCCGACGATCCGCCACGGTACGGGCGATCGCCGTCACGAGCCGGACGGTCCGAGGAGCCGCCACGGTACGGGCGATCGCCATCACGAGCCGGACGGTCCGAGGAGCCGCCACGGTACGAGCGATCGCCATCACGAGCCGGACGGTCCGAGGAGCCGCCACGGAACGGACGGTCGCCGTCACGAGCGGGACGGTCCGAGGAGCCGCCACGGTACGGGCGATCGCCATCCCGGCGCGGACGGTCCGAGCCGCCCTGGAACGGGCGGTCACCGTCACGACGCGGACGGTCAGAGCTCCCACCACGGAACGGACGGTCACCGTCACGAGCCGGGCGATCGGAGCCGCCACGGAACGGACGATCGCCATCGCGCCGCGGACGATCGGCACCGCGCGGACCATCGCCGCGCGGCGGCCGACCGGAGTCTCCACGGTCACCCTGCCACGACGGACGGTCGTTGCGGTCGCCGGACCGGAACGGACGGTCGCCGTCGCGACGCGGAGCGCTGTCCCGTCGAGGCGCGCCGTCACGGAACGGACGGTCTCCACCCTGCGGACGATCACGACGGTCGCCTTCGCGGCGCTCGAACTCGCGGGGACCGGACGACCACCGACCATCGCTCTGGCCGTCCCGACGCGGAGCGCCGTCGCGACGTGGGAACCGGTCGCCGTCCCGTCGGGGTCGATCTCCGCGGTCCCTGTCGTTCCGCCGCTGATCGTCGTCGTTCGCCACCGTTGCTCCTCATCGCGTGCCCGGTCCAGAGCCTCGGGCGTTCGTCCGCTGTGTCGTTGTGTTGGGTGCCGCGTCGGTCGCCCGACGTCGGCTTCCAGTCCATCACGAACCGGAGCCGGCGTCGAGCGAACGGCGGCAGAAACAGAAATGGCCACCGGCCCCGACCGAGAACGAGGGTTTCCCCTGCGAATTCTCGATGGAGGGCCGATGGCCACATCTTTCATACGTTAAGTCCGGCGGCGTCCTACTCTCCCACAAGGTCCCCCTTGCAGTACCATCGGCGCTGAGAGGCTTAGCTTCCGGGTTCGGAATGTGACCGGGCGTTTCCCTCTCGCTATGACCACCGGAA